>CABQAB010000321.1 GCA_902461985.1 uncultured Bacteroidales bacterium
CGCGGCTCCGCCGACTCCGGAGGACGAGGTGTTGATTGCCACTCCGGCGACCTTGCCGGCGAGGGAGTTCACGAAGTTGGCGTTCTTCACTTCCGTCAGGGCGTCCGACTTGACCTCCTGCACATTGTAGCTCAATGCCTTCTGGTCGCGCCTGATGCCGAGGGCTGTCACCACCGTGCCTTCAAGGGCGACCGCCTCTTCCTGCAGGACCACGTCTATGCGGCTGCGTCCGCCTACTGAAACGGTCTGGAGCTTATAGCCCATGCAGTTGATTTCAAGGATTGATGCCGCTCCCGCAACTGACAGGGTGTATTTTCCTTCAGCATCGGTCATGACTCCGTTGGAAGTGCCCTTTTCAAGAACAGCCGCGCCGGGGACAGGCTGGCCGAGGGCATCGCGGACGACTCCGCTGACGGTCACCGGAACGGTTTCGGAAAGTGTGATGTTATGTCCCCTTATTTTGTAGGAGACACCCGCCGGAGTGAAAACGGCGCGGCAAACATTTTCAATGGTTTGATCTGCGACATAGACATTGATCTTTTTGTCGAGGTCGATTCCGCTGTCAATAAACAGGTAGGGCGACTGTGCTTCTATGCTCCTGATGGCCGTCTTGAGCGTGGTGTCCCCAAGCTGCAACGTTATTTTCCCATCTTCCTGAGCCTTGGCATGATGGCTGACAGCGAGAAGGAAAACGACAAAGAGCAGTCTGCAACAGTGCAGAATACTTTGATTGTTCATATTATTTGGTAATTAGTTTTATGTTCGTGGATATGGGCCTGTCCGCCAGATAGGGATGAAAATTAACCCTTTTAGTCAGCCCTTATGTGAATCGTCCCGCTCCTGTAGTCTTTGGTGTAACTGAACTCTATCATGTCCTGAAGCACCTGCAGAGCCTGGTCTATGCCGTCGCTGATGCGGAATTTACCTCTGGCGCAATTGAATTCCGGCAGTGTTTCGCAGTCGATGACGATTTCCACTCCGTATGCGGTCTCTAATTTTTCCATCAGTTCGCGGAAATCCCGGGTGTTGATGTCGAGTATGCCGTTTATCCAGTTTATGGGGCTGTCAGGGTCATTTCCGGTGACCATGCCGTTTTCAGTAAGTGTCGTGGTCTGGTCCGGGTTCATATATATCTCCTTTCCGTCGAGGTCGCGAAGTTTGATCCTGCCCTCAACCAATGTGGCCGAGAATATATTTTTGGCTTCGTCGGCATTGACATTGAATTCCGTTCCGAGCGCTGTGATGTCTGTCGCGAACGTCCTGACCGTGAACGGCTGTTTTTCATTATGGGCGACTTTAAAATAGGCTTCTCCATCCAGAAGCACTTCCCTGCTGTCTTTTGCGAAAGCCATAGGATACTGCAGTTTCGCGCAGGAATTGAGCTTGACGACAGTGCCGTCGCTGAGCGTAAAATCCATATTCTTGCCGGCAGGAACGACAATCGTGTTCATGGTGGCGGCAAGACTGTTTTCGAAATGCCTCTGAGTAAGCATATATACTGATACACAACATACTGCAACGGCCGCCGCGAATCCTGCCGCCGTTCCGAGTATTGTCCATATTTTCTTTCTGCGCGGTTTTTCTTCCGCTTTGTCCAGTTTTTCTATGGTTTCCATAGGAGCATTTATGAGCCATGCGGAATATATATCCCTCGCATTCCCGTATATTCTTCTATGCTCTCCGCTCTCTTTGAGCCAGTTGCTTATATTGCTTTTTTCCGCTTCTGACGCTTTACCGCTGAAATATTTGAAAAGCAGGTCGTTCGTAATTTTTTGCATATCTTTCTCTTTAGGAATCCTTTTTTTCTGAAATTTCTGACACTCTTTCAGACGCAACATATTTAAGACGATGTTTCGGACCAAAAGGACAAAAATATTTTCACTTTTTCGCAATTATTTTGTTTGCTCCCGCGTTTTGGGTTACATTTGTCTTGTTAATCTATTTTTGATGGCAGAAGAACGGCATCTGATAACGTTACAGGAAATAATCCTTTTGAATGAGGAGAGAATGCGTTATGTGAAACTGGCAAACCTTTATGTCGACAATTATGAGGCTGCCAAGGACATTTTCCAGGACTGCATTCTCTATGTCTATAGCCAGAAGGACAGCATTTACCTGTCGGACGTGCGGAATTATTTTGCCGTTGCGGTCATGAACAAGGCGAGGGATTATCTAAGAAAAAGGTCTGTTGCCGGGGCTGACAAATACGAGATGAGCATCGAGAACCTAAAGAGCCTTGCATCTTTGGCTGATATGGGAGGCAACTCTGTGCTCGACATCGATTTGCCCGGACTGATCTCTGCTTGCAAGAAGAGACTCAGCCCGTTGTCTTACAGCGTTTTCGAAGCCAGGCGTTTCGGGCAGATGTCGCACAGACAGATTGCGGCAATGTTCGGCATTTCCGAAAGAAGCGTGAAATATGAACTGTCTAAGGCTCAGCGGGTTTTCCGCGAGGTTTTCATGGATTACGGAGTGTTTACGCTCGCGGCGGTACTCTATCTTATGTCTGTTTCGACTGCCGTTCCCGCGTCGTCCGGGTCCGACAGTTCTTCCTGTTGCCATACCGCTCAGGTGGCGGAGTGATTCCCG
>CABQAB010000322.1 GCA_902461985.1 uncultured Bacteroidales bacterium
ACGCGGATGTATGAATCCGAGAGTCTTGGCATGGAGGGCCTGACGTGGCAGAATCTCGAAACAATTCCTGATAAAGGATGCGTATTTCGCATAAATGGTACCCTTGCGGATTTCCGCTCCGTCATATCTCTCATCGTTGAAGAGCGGATGCCCGATATAGTTCATGTGCACCCTTATCTGGTGGGTCCGGCCGGTTTCCAGCACACATTCCACAACGGTCACGAAACCGAAACGCTCCAGTACACGGTAGTGGGTTATGGCAGTCTTGCCTGCACTTCCGTCAGGGAAAACCTTGAAACGCAGGCGGTCAGAAGGGTCGCGTCCTATGTTGCCCTCTACAGTTCCCTCATCTTCGGTTATATTGCCCCAGACCACGGCCACATATTTCCGTTCGATTGAATGGACAAAGAACTGTTTTGCCAGATCAAGTTGCGCTTCGTCGTTTTTGGCAACGACCAAGAGTCCGGAAGTGTCCTTGTCAATCCTGTGAACCAGCACTCCCATTCTCTCGTCCTCTGCGTCCGGCCCCTGGGATATGCCCAGATGGAAAGCGAGCGCATTGACCAGCGTGCCCTTGAAATGCCCGTGCCCCGGATGCACCACCATACCGGCCGGCTTGTTCACCACTAAAAGGTCTTCGTCCTCATATACTATATTCAGAGGAATGTCTTCAGGAAGGATTTCCAGACCGCGCCTCTCGTAAGGCATGACGAAACGGACGACATCTCCAGGCCGGACCACGAAATTAGCCTTGACCACCTTGTCATTCACCCTCACGTATTCTTTCCTGATTGCAAGCTGAATCCTGTGACGGGAGGTATATTCCATGTGTGTGGAAAGATATTTGTCCACCCTCACAGGTGACTGTCCCTTGTCCACGTCGAAACGGTAATGCTCGAACATCCCGTCGCTCCCGGACTCGGAATCCTCGATGCCGTCGATATCCGCAGGCGTCTCCCAGTCAAAAAGTTCGTCGTCTCTCATACTTTTCCGGAATGATGACAGTTCTCAATCAGAACGATGCGGGTTTCTTCGCTATGTCAGTCGTAAGATAAATGGAAACTTCGCTGCCCATAGGACATGGCAGGTCTGACGGCTCAGGAGCCTGTCTCCATACGAAAGCATTGGTCGAATCTTCAGCTGTCTTCACATCCTTGTCGTAAGTTATCTTCCTGATATTCAGCGAATTTTCATGGAGCACATCCACTGCACTCGCCGCCTTCAGTCCGCGCACATCCGGCACACTGGTAGTATTGTCATCTTCATTCAGCCCGACGATAAGATCGATTGTAGATTCGCTCTCTATCTCTACACCAGCCTCGATTTCCCGTCCATCGTGGAACTGTCTCAGCACGTTATTGGTGGCTATATCCTTCACATACACCAACTTGCCTAAGACGAGGCCTCTTGATGAAAGTTCCGCCTTTGCCTGACGCATAGAATAACCTACGAGGTTCGGCATGGTCACTTTCTTGGGAGTCATCGAGTTGATGACCAAAGAGATGCAGCGGCCTTTCTTGACTTTGGAGCCTGGCAGCGGATTCTGTTTGTAGACATACCCCCTTTTCAGCCTTCTGACATATACCGAATCAACGACTTCGACCCTCAGCCCGGACTGCGAAGCATCGAACTCAGCCCTGCTTAGAGGCATGGAAGTAAGATCAGGCACCGTCAGTTCCTCGTTATGCCTTGTGACACGGTTAAGGAAAAAAGCCGATGCGCCTACAACGACAGCCACGAAAACAATCGCGGCAAGAATATTCTTTACAATCCAGTTACCGAAAATTTTCTTGAACATATTCATCTATCTAAAACAGACTGGCACCTTGAAAAATCACTCTGAACAGTCCTTCTCCCAGCAAGGCGATTCCAAGGACCGCTATAATCGCACCGGTCAGTCTCGTTATCCATATCAAAGTCCTGACTTTCACGAATTTACGGAAATGGCTGACCAACCAGCTGAAAAAGAACCAATACACTATCGTTCCGGCAGCCACCGAAAGTATGACCGGCGCGGCCGTCCAGTCGTGGCTTGTGGTAGTGTCCACCCCGAAGACCGTGAAAAGGGCGAAAAGGACAAGAATGCCTCCCGGATTGGCCAGCCCCATCAGCAATGCCTTGATGAAGTCATTGATGGATACCCGGTTGTTCTTGGTCTTGATTTTCGATATTGTCTCATTGCCGCGGCTGCTCAGTCGGGCCTCCCTCTCCACAGGATTGGACAATGCCATAATCACTCCTATGACCGTCACAATCAGTCCTCCGGCCACGAGTATGAGTTCGCGCCTTTCGTCCATGAACTGCTGTGCATAGGCGAGGGCGAAGATGGAAATGGCCGCGAAAGTGGTGTCCACTATGGTCGCGCCGAGTCCGGTGATGAAACCGGCCCTATGCCCCTTGCTCAGACTCTGCTGGATGACGAATATGGCAATAGGCCCGATAGGTGCTGAGGCGCATATCCCTATAAGGAATCCTTTGAGAATATTCATCATCTGAATGTTGAACGGCATCGGAACGACATTTGGTTAAGGGATGCAAATATAGTGAAAGCCGAGCGCAGAAGCAAAATTTATTTTGATTAT
>CABQAB010000323.1 GCA_902461985.1 uncultured Bacteroidales bacterium
CCCCGTGAGGCAAACTCGAAAGAGATGGAGCCGGAACCGCCGAAAAGGTCCAGCACCTGCAGGTCCTCGAATTCATACTCATTGTTCAGAATATTGAACAGGCCCTCCTTGGCGAAATCCGTGGTAGGTCGCGCCTTGTAGCCTGCCGGCAGTTCTATGCTTCTGCCCTTGAGACTTCCCCCTATTATCCTCATACCAAATAATCCTTAATGCCAACTAAAACTCAGAAAAGCATTTCCACCGATTTAAAATAGCTGCACAGGGATATTTCCTCTTCCTGAGTCAACGGAGTCGCAAAAAAGACGTCAGTTACCTCCATATTCATCTGGAACGACCTCACGGCATTGAAAATCCAGTATTCTGCAGTAGTGAAGTCCGGTGCCGCGAAACTCGAACAAAGTCTTAGATTCCTCCCCTCGGCGACAACAATAAACAGAGTCAGCCCGTCATAGGAACAGAGAACCTTGTTATATGACGGAATCCCGGGCAGCAGTTCTATAAGACGGTAAAGCTCCGGAATCGTACGCACAGCCCCGCAACCTGCGACCCGCAAAGCCTCGGCAATGGCAGTGGCAAGCAGAGATTCTTCATCCGCCCACAACAATACCGCATCATACTCCGGAAGTTCTATCCTGTGTATAGCGGCCCTGTCGGGAACCGAAGCCACAGACGAGAGCAACTGCCTTTCGTTTTCCGTTCTGCAGAAAGAAGACGGGACCAATGTCACTGACGGCGTAAAGAGAGAGAGCTCAGCCGAAACATAAGGCAGCTTCAGCTCCATGGCAGTAAAAACAGACCCGGCATCCATCCAGTCTGACGAATGCCCGGTCTGTATGTCTTTCAAAAGGAATCCGCGGGAGGAAACCTTCGCAAAAAATCTATTCCCAGTTTCCTGCATTGTTGTTTGGAGCAGAAACACTTCCCACTTTCAAACCAGGATAACGGTCGCTCTTGATCCTCTCGTCGTCAAGATTGATTCTCAACTGGTTGTCAAGACCCTTAAGAAGTTCCTTGTATGGGATGGCAGCCTCGAAAAGAGGTACATTGACACCTGAAACCCTGCGGATAGTGGAAGTCATCTCGACAGGGGCACCCTCGCTGAAAGGAATAACTCCCAATGCAGCCGCATTGAAATCGTCACGACGGAGGAAAAGGGTGTCGCGTACAGGAATCTCGCTCTCAGTGGTGAACACCAGTCTCTGTCCCTGCGCAACCAGTTCGAGCATCTGGGCAGCAGTAATCTTCGGATTCCTTCTCTTGAGATTCTTGGTATTGACTACTGCAAGAGAGTCATCCATGGAACCCACCTTCATCACGACCTTCATCTTGCCGTCGTTGTAGAAAGCTGCAAGTGAGTCGAAAGAAGAGGTGTACCTGCCATAAACGCTCTTGAATGCGACCTGAAGGTCTCTGATGTCCTTTAGCTGCTGGATAGCAACCTTTTCACGTGCAGACTTGGCCTTGTTGAAGTTGATAGGCTCCATCACACTCGCCACGGTAAAGTACGCGAGAGCGACAATGGCAACAGGAAGAAGAATACCTGTCAGGATTATCTTAACTGTCTTGTTCATTATGTTTTAGTTTATTTATTTTTCACAAAATCTTGACAAAGTTATGAAATTGATTTATGAATTGCAATAATAATTGCTAATTTTGCAAACTGTAAAGTCATCGTCGCAAGACGGCATTGAAAAGTCAGCATTAACGGATGTCATATAAGGAAAACGCAGTTCTTTTCAACAGGATGATAGAGGAATCTTCCCGGATCGCCGTGTCCACGCACATGAATCCGGACGGAGATGCCGTAGGCAGTTCCTGTGCGATAGCCCTTTATCTCAGGGGGCGCGGCAAGGACGTGCATATAGTCATCCCTGACATGGTACCGGAGAATCTGGATTTTGCCATAGACAGGGAAACCGCCGGGATGATTGAACATGACGTGGAAAAGGGAAGGAAGTTTCTGCTTGAAGCGGACCTTGTCGTCAGCACCGACTACAACAATCCGGACAGAGCCGGAGATTTTGCGCAGGCGGTGAAAGAATCGAAGGCCAGGAAAGTGCTGATAGACCACCATCCGAACCCGGCGACAGAGTTTTATGATATAGTCTTTTCACGGGAAGCGGTGTCTTCGGCCTGCGAGGTAATGTACTGGCTGCTTTTGGAAATGCCCGGCATTGACCGCGACCAGGCCGCCTTAGGTCCGGGAATCGGCAGACTGCTTATGCTCGGGATGACCACAGACAGCAACAATTTCGCAAACTCCACCTTTCCGGGTACGCTCCGGATGGCCGGCGGGCTGTTGGATGCTGGTGTGGACAGGGAGAACATTCTTGACGGCCTTTATAACAACTATCGCGAAAACAGGTTCAGGCTGATGGGATATTTCCTTTCATCCAAGTTGAAGATAACGCCTGACGGAGTTGCGTATGCTGTTTTCAGTTCGAGGGAACTGAACAGGTTCGACATAAAGGAAGGAGAGACGGAAGGCTTCGTGAACATGCCTTTAGGGATAGACAGGGTGAGAATGAGCATTTTCATCAAAGAAGATCGGGACA
>CABQAB010000324.1 GCA_902461985.1 uncultured Bacteroidales bacterium
GTGGGCGAGATTGAATTAGGGGCGTCAGCCATAGCCGGCATCTACTACATGGTAATATTCATGGTCGGCTTCGGTTTCAGTCTCGGAGCACAGATCATGATAGGACGCAGGAACGGGGAGAGAAATTACAGGGAAACCGGCAAGATATTCTGGCACGGGGTCTATTTCCTCCTTTTTCTCGCCGTCATAGTCATAGCATTGTCCGAAGCATTTTCGCCCTGGCTCATGTCCCGCATGGTGTCGTCCGAGAACATCTATTCGGCTGCCATGAGTTATGTGCGATACCGGATAACAGGGTTGTTTTTCGCGTTCATTACCGCTATGTTCCGTGCCTTTTATGTGGGTACGGTGCAGACCCGGACTCTGACTCTCAATTCAGTTGTGATGGTGCTCTCAAATGTCTGCTTCAACTGGATTCTGATATTCGGCAAGTTCGGAATCCCGGCATTGGGCATAGCAGGAGCTGCCATAGGCTCTACGCTTTCGGAACTCGTCTCGCTGATTTTCTTCATAGTCTACACCATGCGCAAATGCGACAGACGCAAATACGGTCTTGACGCTCCGGCACGCTTCGAATGGAAGGAACTCGGCTCGATAATGAAGGTTTCCGTATGGACCATGGTGCAGAATTTTCTCTCCCTCGCGACCTGGTTCATATTCTTCCTTTTTGTCGAGCACCTCGGCGAAAGGGCACTGGCGATATCCAATATAGTCCGTAACGTTTCCGGCCTGATATGGATGGTCCTGATGGCTTTTGCCTCTACCGGCAGCACCTTAGTCGCTAACATGGTCGGCCACGGCCGGCAGAATTCTGTAATGTCCCTTCTCAAGCGGATTCTCAAGCTCAGCTACGGAATCATTATTCTTGTCATACTGTTGTTCTGCGTGATTCCCGAGTCGATAATAGGCATCTACACTGACTTGCCAGATCTGATACATGCCTCAGTCCCGGCAATGCTCGTGATGGCCACATCCTATCTTGTCAGCACTGCCGCCATGGTGTTTTTTCAGGCAGTTTCAGGTACGGGAAACACCAAGACCGCCTTTTATCTTGAACTCGTTGCGCTGGCCGTGTACACTTTCTACTGCTGGCTCGTCATCTTGCATCTGAAGTCGGACATCGCCGTATGCTGGACGGCTGAGTATGTCTATGCGGCCGTAATGCATGTCATCTGCGGAGGATATATGATTTCCGGCAAATGGAAAAACAAAAAAATATAAAACAGGATAAAAAGATATGAAACATTTCCTTTGTCTCGCCGCACTGATAGCGGTTGCTTTAGTCTCATCCTTCACCTCTGACGCCTCAGAAGCCGGAGGACCGTCAATGCTTGTCCCTAAACCCAACGAAGTCGTAATCGGCAAAGGGCTGTTTACACTTGAAGGGCACGACAGCGTCTGGCTTAGCCAGAAAGACCCGGACTTGGTCAGGACCGTGTCAGAAAGCGGTTTCAGGCTTTGCGAAAGACGGAAAGACGCCGGAATTGAAATCAGGCTCGGTTCAAACAAAGTCCATGGCGCGGAAGCCTATTCCCTGACCATAAACCGGAACAAGGTCGTCATTGAGGCAGAGAATCCGGCGGGCGCGTTCTATGCCTGGCAGTCACTGCTGCAGATGCTCCGTTTCGGCAACGGGGAGCAGCTTCAGTGCTGCACAGTCACCGACAGTCCGCAGTTCGGCTGGAGAGGTATGCATTTCGATGTCTCGCGCCATTTCAGAAGCAAGGAATTCATAATGAAACAGATGGATGCCATGGCATTTTTCAAGATGAACAAGGCGCATCTGCACCTGACTGATGCAGCCGGATGGAGACTTCAGATTGATTCATATCCCCGCCTGAGCGGTCTGGCTGCATGGAGGCCTCAGACCCGGTGGACCGACTGGACCAAATCCCAGACCTATTGCGAAGAGGGGACTGCCGGTGCTTACGGAGGCTACTACACCAAGGAAGACATAAGGGAAATCGTCGAATACGCGCGTCAGCGGCATATCGAAGTGATTCCGGAGATTGAAATGCCCGGACACAGCGAAGAGGTTACGGCCGTCTACCCCGAACTGAGCTGCAACGGCAAGCCTTCAGACCTTTGCCCCGGGAATGAAAAGACTTTTGAATTCCTGGAAGCCGTATTGACCGAAGTTATGGATATATTCCCTTCCGAATACATCCACATCGGAGGCGACGAGGCCGGGAAAGCCGGATGGAAAACCTGTCCGCTTTGCCAGAAGCGCATGGAGGAAGAGGGGTTGAAGGACGTGGAGGAACTGCAGAGTTATCTGATCCGCAGGATTGAAGCCTTCGTGAATTCAAAAGGGAAGAAGATTATCGGCTGGGACGAGATTCTCGGAGGAGGGCTTGCCCCCAATGCAACAGTGATGTCATGGAGAGGTACTGAAGGCGGAATCCAGGCCATGCAGGAGGGTCACGACGTGATTATGGCTCCGGGTGCTTACTGCTACCTTGACCATTGCCAGGACGCTCCGTTCAA
>CABQAB010000325.1 GCA_902461985.1 uncultured Bacteroidales bacterium
AGGGAACCCGGTGCAAGTCCGGGGCTGTGCCCGCAGCTGTAAGTTCATCAGATGCTTCCGACATGATGCCATTGTCCGCCGAGGATGAGAAGGCGCGGAAGCGGAACAAGCCAGAAGACCTGCCGCAATCAAGTTTAACGATGGAATTCGGGGTCAAGTTCCGCTAAAGACGCAGAATATGTTTTTCCAACTTTTGACGGCCGTGACAGTAGTCTCGGCCATGGTGGCGGAGCGTTCCGCAACAAAAACGGCAGAAGCCTTCATTTCCGTGCCCGCAGAAAGGACTGAAAAAATCACTTACCCGACAGACAGCCTCATGGCAGCCACAATCGTGGCGGACAAGGGGATGGTGGTCTCCATCACTGACAGCATACCCATCAACGGAACATTCAACGCCGCCGACCTGCTGCAGATGATTCCGGGAGTGAATGTCAGCGACTACGGCGGATATTCCGGTCTGAAAACCGCCGGAATACGGGGAATGGGCAGCGCACAGACCGCAATCTATGTAGACGGCGTGAGGTGGAACAATGTGCAGAACGGACAGTCTGATCTCGGACTAATAGGCATAGAGAATTACGGTACTGCCGTCGTAGACTATTCCCAGAACAGCATATCCTTCCTGTCGGTACAGCCTCGTTTCCATGACGGCCGGATTGTGTCCGGCGATTTCCGCCTCAACGGAGGCTCATTCGGGACTATACTTCCCTACGGAAAACTCAACTTCAGGCTTTCAGACAAAGTCGTATTCAGCGGGAACGCCTCCGGGGTCATCAGCAAGGGAGACTGGCTCTGCCCGGACGGCAGCAGACGCAGCAACAATGACATCAGTCTCTACCGCTGCGGAGTAGACCTCGGCGGAGTGACATCCGGCGGCTCGTGGCACGCCAAAGCCGGCTACAACTCCTCCAGAAGAGGAACTCCAGGCTCTCTGACATATCCGTCCACAGACAGGCAGAACGACCAGAACGCCTTTGTCCAGGGAACTGCAAGGCAGTCATTCGGTAAAGTCTACAGCCTGACGGCGAGCGCGAAAGCCTCGCTCGACCTCATGGACTACCTCAGCGAATGGGGAAACAACAGTTACAGCCTGAGTGAAGTGCAACTCAACACGGGACATTTTTTCCGGATTTTCGACTGGTGGAAAATGTCGCTTGCCGCAGACCTCCAGTGGAACAGGCTCAAATCAGACCTCTACGGAGCAGAACGCGCCTCCATGTTCACCGCCGTCGCCACAGACTTCTCATTCGAACGAGTCAGAATAGACGTCACGGCGGAGTATTATCTCGCGAAAGACCGCGGCGGCTCACTCCAGCAGGCCCTATCCCCTTCAATCGGGCTAAAATGGACAGTAGCGGACGGACTGGAACTCACAGCCACGGGACGCAGGGCTTACAGAACCCCCACTTTCAACGAACTGTTCTACCCCGGCTTCGGCAACACGGAACTGCGTCCTGAAGACTCGTGGCTCACGAACGTCGGCTTGGACTACAGGCTTCCTTTCATGCAAAGACACAGTTTCAGGGCGAAAATCCACGGATTCTACAACTACCTGACCGACAAGATAATCTCAGCTCCGACCGCCGACAATCCATACGTCTGGCTTCCTTACAACATAGGCCGCGTACAGGCTGCCGGAATCGATTCCGGCATAGGATTCAACCTCAGATTCGGGGAACTCAGCATAAGTCTCGACGCCGCCTATTCATGGCAGGAGGCTGTAGACAAAACTCCGGACAGCAGTTTGTATGGCACTCAGATTCCGTTCGTAGCCCGGCACACCGTCACCGCGTGCGGCAGGGCAGAATGGAGAGGATGGTCTCTGTCGGCGGTCTGGAACATTCGCAGCGGACGTTTTGACTCCACAGGGAAGATTCCGGACTGGAACACGGCCGACCTAAGCATAGGCAAACGCATAGACCTGTCGCACGGCTGCCCGCTCACACTCAACCTGCAGCTCAAGAACATCAACGACAGCTATTACGAGACCGTCCGCGACTACCCTATGCCGGGACTCGGATTCTACGGCGGAGTCTCATTCAGTTTCTAATCCGGACGTATCATGTTGAGTCTTCTATACGTAATACTCTCCGGCATCGCCCTGCCCATAGGCGGAGTGCAGATGCAATATCTCTGGCGCAACCAGCTCGGAGACGTCTACAGCCTCGGCTTAGGCAGCGCAGCCTGCCTCGGTGCAGCCGCCGCCACGATGACCGGCTGGTGCTCGCTCACCGTCGGCAGCTTCATCTGTACACTGCTCTGCACCATAGTATGCTTTTTCGTAACCCTCAAAGTCAGCACACGCAATCTCATAACCTTCGGCATACTCTTCGGCACCTTCATAGGCTCGCTCGGGACCATAGTTGTCACCAACGCGCCCAACGGAGACCTGCTCAAACAGTATTATCTTTGGGGCGCTGCCAATTTCAATCTCGAAGGGGTGACAGGCGGGGATTATGAGTGTGATTTGCAGGGGG
>CABQAB010000326.1 GCA_902461985.1 uncultured Bacteroidales bacterium
CTTTCCCTCGACTGGAGGCCTACAATAGGTCCTGGCATCGTATGGAACAACACCAGCGTAACCATGAACGGGGAAACTACGAAAGAAAACAACACGAGCGTAGTCTTCAATACCGGAGGACTTTATGCCGGCTCGATCTGCCTTGGAGTAAGATATCTGTTTTAGATCTTTCGACTCCCTCCGGTCGCTCAAGATGACAGAAAGGGAGTCCTCAAGATGACAGAAAGAGAGTCATTCAAGATGACAGTAAGGGAGTCCTCAAGATGACAGAATAATCCAGTACGAAGAAGGGCTGTGACAAAATGCAGATTTTGTACAGCCCTTTCTTGTGTGCCTGAAGAAGACAAAACGGAACCCTACCGTCCCGGAGGCGGTCCCATCGGACCTCTTCCGGGACGTCCGTTTCCGCCCATTCTCCTTGCAGCGTCGCCTTGATTGCCGAACTTGTAGACGAGCGACACGAGGACATAGCGTCCGAGAGTGTTGTTGCGTACCTCCTGATGATAGTTGGATGCATCCGTGATGGACAGGTTCTTTGACTGGTTCAGCAGGTCATAACCCTTGACCGACAGAGTAAGCCTGTTCTTCAGAAAAGATTTGGAGAACTCGGCATTCAGCACATATTCATTCTCCTGAGGAGTTGCATAACCGTTGTACCAGTTATAGTTCAGATCTGCAGAAAGCCCGAAATCATAAGGAATCACCCAGTTCATTGAGAACGAGACCTGATTGTTCCATCTTGCGTCCTGGCTTGCCTGCACCGTGTACCAGCTCTTTGTGCAGGTGGTGCGTCCTCCCAGACGCAGTTCCACAAGGTCGCAGGAATACTTGAACGTAAGCCTTTCAGTAACCCTCAGATTTGTAATGACATTGGTGGAAAAATAGTCATCAAAAACCAGTTTTTCCGAAGCCGGGTCCGAATGGTCGAAAAAGTCCGCATTGAATTTGTCGTAGTTGAATTCAGCATTTTCGGAATCATAATACCTGTCAGTGTCGAAAGCAGAAGTGCCGATATACGATGACGCCTGGCTGAAATTTGTCATGAAGAAATTCATGACCGAGAAATTAGACTTTGCTATAGGGCTGTTCAGAAAGAAGTCCAGGCCTGCCGAACTGCTCAGAGGTCCGTTCAGAGGCATATTGTACTGCGCTCCGTTAGTTCCGTACCAGACCGCGCTAACAATAGGGTTCTGCACTATCCCGGCATTGAAACGTCCGCGTATTGAGAAGAAAGTCTGTTTGTTGGTGTAGCCGAAATGTCCGCGCAGATTGTGCGAGAAATATGGCTGGAGATAAGGATTTCCGAAAGAGACGTTCAGCGGGTTGGAGTTGTCCGGCACAGGAAGCAGCTGCGAAGTGGAAGGCTGAGACGAGCGTCCGCGGTAGAAGAACATCAGCTCTGAATTGTCGGTGAACTCATAAGCGAACATTGCCTGGGGTGCCCAGCGCCATGTGGTGTAGGTAGTGTCCACCTGACGCACCGCATTGTCGGTGACGTTGTGGGTTGTGGTAGGCTGCAGCGACGCCCCAATCTGCGCCCTGAGCTTGCCTTTCTGGTACTGGAGGTTCACACCGGCATTGTGGTTATGGGAGACGTTGGTGATTGTACTGGAATAGATGTCGTTCTTCACGGCTCCCTCATCCGAATATCCTCCGAAGCCCGGCGCAAAATCCGCGACCTCGCCGGAATCCCACGCGATTTTGTCCGAATAGTTCCTCGACCAGTTGTAGCGGTAGGTCGCTTCTAAATAGAGGTCATGTCCGAGGGGCTCGGTATAGGCCACCCTCGTCCTTACGCTCTGGCTGTTGGAAACATTTTTGATTTTCTGGTTCACTATGTCGTTTTCCGGAGTCCCGTCTTCATTGTAATTTGCGGTAAGTGACTGGTTCAGCGCGTCTGTCAGCTTGTTTCCGGAAAAAGAGTAGTTGACGTTGGCTGAGAGGGTCCTGCCAGGTTTGCCGAGTTTCTGTCTCAAAAGGAAACGTCCGCTGGTGGTCCAGTTGCTGTTCCTGCCCAGAGAGGAGTTGAAACCGTCGTTAATCCTCACGGACTCAGTCTCCCCGACGTTCAACCGGTCAGTCGTGAACTTCGAGTATTCATTGAAACTGCCTGAACCGAAATTGACCTGAGGCTCGAATATGATGGACGTGTTCTCGCTGAACTTATGCTCCATACGTATGCCGAAACGGTGGCCCTGAGTCAGGGAATTGTTGCTGCCGTAGCCGTCACCCGTGCCATAGGACCGGTCTCCGCCGTTATTGTAGATCAACTGGTCTCCACCGTCCAAATAGGTGATTTTCTCGCTTTTCTCAAGCAGGGACGTTGAAGAGCCGCTGTAGAGATAGTTGCCTCCAAGGTCCATATTCCCGTCCAACAAAGTCCATGCTCCGTTGACTCCTCCCATCTAGGAAGTGGTAATTCCGTTGTTCT
>CABQAB010000327.1 GCA_902461985.1 uncultured Bacteroidales bacterium
ACCCATTTTCCCGGTCACGGGTGTCCAGAAGTTCATTCCCCATGGGACTGCGGTCGCCGGATAAGTGTTTCCTGTAGAGAAAGAATAGTCCGAGAGTGTGCCGTTGAGTGTGCTGACATAGTCGGCCGGAGATGAGATATATCCGCCGTCGCTGTTGTCATGGCAGCAGCCTGCGAGCAGCAGTGCCGCCACGGAGGAAAGTAACAGTGTTTTGGTTGTCATATTTTTTGTTGTTTTATTTTTCTTGGTTTAGATCTTTCCGCTCGCTTCGCTCGGTCAAGATGACAGTGATGTAATTTGTCCAGTCAAGATGACAGCGGAATCTAATTTATGCTGTTCAGGACGGAGAGCCGTCCGTCGGCGATGATTTTAAGAATCAGTTCCCCGAAAAGAGTGTTCTGCCATGCGAACCACTCCCGGGTAAAGTTTCCGGCATCGTTCCTGTTGAAGGATTCGTGGATAAAGCCAGTGCCGGCATCGGTAGTCATGAGCTGTACGATGCAGTCGCGGATTTCAGCGTCATTGTCGGAGGTGAAAGCCTTCATCATTATGCTCATCGGCCAGATCTGCTCTATGCCTATATGCGGGCCGCCTATGCCCTCGCCGGCTGCACCTCTGAAGAAATAAGGATTGGCTTCGCTCCACACGAAGCGGCGGGTATTCCTGTAAACCGGGTCATCCGCCGGCACGTCTCCGAGATATGCCATGGCAAGCAGGGACGGCACGTTCGCATCGTCCATTATGTACTGGTTCCCGAACCCGTCCACCTCGAAAGCATATATTCTCCCGTACTGAGGATGGTCGTAGACCGCATATTCCTTCAGTGCCTTTTCCACCTCGTCCGCAAGGGCGGTACATTCGTCCGCAATGTCCTGCCTGCCGTTTACCTCGGTGAGAATCTCAGCCGCCTTGCGCAGGGATGAGACCGCCATGAAATTGGACGGTACGAGGAATTCGAAGGTGGTGGCGTCGTCGGACGGGCGGAAAGCCGAGGCTATAAGCCCCACCGGATTGACAGGATTGCCCTGGCCGACGACGCATTTGGTGTCTAACTGGCGGTCAGTGGTGCGGAGGAAAGTATATGAGCCGTGTCCGTCTTTCCTCTGCTGCTCCTTGAAGACTGCAAGGATTTTCGTAACCGCTTCAACCCATCTGTCACCGAAAACAGACGTGTCCCCGCTCTTTTTCCAATATTCGTAGGCGAGGCGGACAGGGTAGCAATGCGAGTCTATTTCCCATTTGCGTTCGAAAACATAAGGACCGGCTTCAGGGAAGTCGGTCTTGTTGGCAGCACCTATGGGCTTGATGTTGAATGCGTTGGCGTACGGGTCGGTGCAGATGTACCGGAACTGGCTGTTGATGACTCCGGCAATCATCCTTTTCAGGCTTTCGTCCTCGTTGACGAACTGCACATACGGCCAGACCTGCGCCCCGGAATCCCTCAGCCACATTGCCGGGATGTCACCGGTGTATACGAACGTAGAGGGCTGTCCGTCAATGTCTTCCGCAGCGTGTACCGTGGTGTCGAGGGTGTTGGGGAAGCAGTTTGCGAACATCCATCTCAAACGCGGGTTTTCAAGCAGTCCGCAAACATCCACTATTTTCTTTTCCACGGCTTCGGAAGTGAAAAGCCTGTCCTGAGGTTCAGGACGCAGGCTTTCATAGTTTTCAGGTTCTTCAGCACAATACCATATCTTAGGCTCGGGACCCATTTCAAGCACGAGTTCCCCTCCTTTGGCTATGTCCTCGTGGCGGATGTAGCCTTTGGTGTATGCCTTCCCGTTGAGCCTGACGCTCTGGATGTACTTGTTCTCCGCGCTGTTGTTTTCCGCAATTATGCTGAATACGCCTCCGGCAACCTCGATTTCGGCCTTGTCGAACAGAGGTGAGCCGAACCAGTAGCGTCCGGACGCCGGTTCAACCTCGTAGAATCCGAGTGAAGACATCACATACCATGCCGACATCTGTCCCACGTCCTCATTGCCGGAAAGTCCGTCCGGAGCATCGTGGTAGAGTGTCGTGAGCACTTGGCGCACCTTGTCCGCAGTTTTCCACGGCTGGCCTGCCATTGTGTAGAAATAGAGTATGTGGTGGCTCGGCTCGTTTCCGTGGGCGTACTGGCCTATGAGTCCGGAGATGTCAGGGGAAGTCTCGCTGCCTTCAATCACGGAAGACACCGTAAAGAGTCGGTCGAGTTTCTCTAACATCTTCTCTTTGCCTCCGAAACATTCTGCAAGTCCTTTCATGTCATGCGGTACAAGCCATGTGTACTGCCAGCCGTTTCCTTCGCAGTAGTCATCGGCACGGTGGGACGAGGAGAACGGACTGTATTCCTTGCGGAAATTGCCTTTGCTGTCCTTTCCTCTGATGAATCCGAGTTCAGGGTCGAAAAGATGGCGGTAGGAGTGGCTGCGGCGGG
>CABQAB010000328.1 GCA_902461985.1 uncultured Bacteroidales bacterium
AATAAACGTTTTCAATCCGGCAGACCACATGGAAACAGTCATCGTCCTCATTCCCGTATTCGTTCTTTCTCGACAACGAGAGATATACATTCTCCGCATACGGCTCCAGTTCCATATAAGGAGCCACGACGGTATTACCGTCAGACTTGTATCTGAATACTTTTGCTTTCATGTCACATATTTTTTGATAGTCCGTTCATATAATCCGTAATTCTCATTTCCAGTTCATCGTATATCCGGTTGAACTGCTCCTGGTACTCTTCCAGAAAAGCCCCGTCCGTATCGCACATGTCTTCGAGCGTCCTTCCGTTTGCACGGCACAGCTCCGTATCGGCCAGCTCACAGACAATCTCGCTGAGCATAGACCGGTCCTTGTCTTCGGGAAGCATTCCGCCTCTCTTCAGTAGGCAGTAGTTGCGGATATTGATCCGCAGATACAGGTCCGCCTCTTCCCACCGTCTGTCGGGGAAGAGCGAGAATGCCTGTTTCAGTCTGTCGGGCTGCCCGCCCCACCATTCGTTCAAATTGTTCGGTTCCATATTAATAAGTTTAATTGGTTGCTGCCTGTCTGGTTTTCCATTGCCGATGGGCGGTGATGTATTCCTGCCGTTCCTTCTCCAGCAACGCTTCTGTTTCGGGAGTGTAGCCGAGAAAACGGATGTAGCCGCCGTTATATCCCGTGAGTCTGCATCGGATACCGGCTTTCTCCAATTTGTCAATCCGTTTCTGCGCCAGTTTCGCGCTGGAGTAATCCTTCGGCCAGAAATAGTGTTCGCCCTGTGAGCCGTAATGGTCTTCTCCGAGTATCATCTCACCGGAATGCCTCCTGTGTTCGATGAAATCGAAACGGGCTGTGCCCAACGCCTGACGGACAGCCTTGTGTGCGGCACCTTCGGGATGTTTGAACACTTCCGGTCTGTCCTTGCCCTTGCAATCCAGCTCGGGTGTCTCCACCTTATACGGTTGCTTGTAACTGCCTATTCCCAATGTCAGGTAGAAATTGGTATTGAAATAGTCGGTCATCGGATCGCTGTCGTCGAAGTTGTACGACATGACGAAATCGCAGATATTCGTCATCACCTCTTTGGCCCGGTCCGTCAGGGATTTGTCGGAAGCGATATTGTAATGGTTGATTTCGTCCTGGACCTTGCCGGATTCTTTGGTGAACGCCTCGAAATCCGCTTTCATAAGCCGGACATGGATGGAATGGTAGTTTTCACGTCTGACGGAAAACCTGTATCTCGGATAGGTCTCTTTCAGCCATGTCCGTGTCAGCTCCACAATCTCCGGGGCATGTTGCCCTTTGTAGTTGCTGCCTTTCCAGCGGTATTCGTTATAGACATACTCCGTGTATTCCCTTGCCGTCGCTCCCGAATAGTCGTGTTCATATCCGGTCGAAGTCGCGGAAACATCCGGTCTGTCCTTCCAGACCTCAAAAAGCCTTTCAAACTCGGTGTTCACCTGTTGCATGATTGCAGTGTCACCACCCTTGTCGGGATGATGCTGCAATGCCAGCCGGCGGTACTCCTTCTTCAAGTCCGCCAGACTTCGTATGTTCTGAAAATAAGTCATGGTGTTTCTTTTTATGCCCCTGCGAGGCGGTTGATAAAATATTCCTGATAATCGAGGTCAAGACCAAGACTGCTGCACGCCATACCGATGTCGTCTTCTCTCAAATCGTTTGCCTCCTGCAACTCACGCAGACATTTAACTTCGGAATCCAGGTATTCCTGTGCTTCCGTTTGACTGCAACTGCATGAGTTGCTGATCAGTTCAATGATGTTTGTCTGCATATTTTTTGATGTTCAATGTTTGTACTCCTGTTCCTGAAGCGTCGTCCGTCATAGATGGAGACAGCACGTTCCACGAGCAGCCTGCGGTTGTCTTCCGAAAGCTCCATGTAGAACCGCTCCGCCGCCCCATAGATGGACTTGTCGGCCAACGCGTTCCATTTTTTCCAGAAATGCAGGTACATGCCGCCATACACAACCTTGCATTCTTCCATACTCCAGGCATTCCACATATAGTAGAAGAAGCTGGATACTGCATTTTCCGCTTGATATTTCATTGTTCTTCAGTTTGTGGTTCTACTTTTTCGCTATCTTCCAGTTGCCGCCATACAGCCTCGTACATTTCATGGAGCCAGTCTATGTTCTTTGCACCAAGTTCAAACGGGCTGTAACATTCCACCTCGTCACCGCTTTCTATATCTTCGGCGATGACGGTCAGGCTGCTGTCCGTTACCCGGAGTCCTGTCACCCTGCACTCGTAAGGGTCTCCGTTATCGCTGAACCATATCACCCAGACCGGGTCATCATCCTCTTCCGGAAACCGTACCGCGTTCATGGCATGGTCGTGGAGTAACTGCCGTATCGCTTCGATGATGTCTTTTCGCAGTTCTTCGATCCTGTCTCCGA
>CABQAB010000329.1 GCA_902461985.1 uncultured Bacteroidales bacterium
TTGGTGGTAAGGAACGGGCCTCTGACTATGGTATGGTGGGATCGGCGCAGAGGTACGTCCAAAGCCGGAATACGGGCCACGACCTCACCGTCACGCAGGTCATACACCTCAAGCATCACATTGAGGGCCGTATCGTGGCTGTTCACGAACACATAGTCGAAGCCCATCAAAGCAGTCTGTCCGTCGACAGGCTGAATTCTGCTCTCATACCTGACTCCCGTCCATGAATCCGCAGGCCTGTTGGTGAACATGTTGAAAGAGAAAGCCATATACATAGGGTATATGAACCTTACCCCATAGCCGGAAAGCAGGGCGGAACTCACGTAATCGGGAGATGGACCTTTGCTCGTCCCGTCTTCATCTGTCTCTGACAAAAGACCGTACTTGCTCCTGACATCCTCCACGAACTCTTCAAGATCGGTGGTGAGGAATGAGAATTTGGCCATAGGCCGTATCATAGGTACTACCGCTTCGGCGACACGCTCTCCGATTTCAACGTCTCCGCGGAAAGCGTCACGGAAATCGGTGGAACCCTGATATCCTTCTTTTGACATAAGCGAGATTCCGGCAAAATCTCCGGTGCCGTAGAAATAGTCTGCCCCGTCAGGACTGTAGTCCGACCATACCAGCACGCGGAACGTACCTTTAGGAAAATCCAGTTTCAACGTGATGTCGGGATCCTCGGACGCAGGGCGGCTGAAAGTCCAGGTCCTGGAAAGAGTTCTGGTGTCCGAAGACTTGGTCTTGTAAAAAGCCCGGACCAGATACCGTCTCTGCATTTCATCAGTCCCGGCTTTTGTACGGGTGCCGTCCGGACCGAGTTCAATTGTCTGTAACAGAGGAGTCGAGGTGTCGAATTCAAGCCGCAGAGTAAGTTCACGATCCTCCGGAACGGGGAATTCATGAACCATGCAACCGCCCAGGAGCAACAGCAGCGACAGAACTGCCGCGGAGAGACATGATATGCGTTTCATCTGTCACCTCCTTTTTTCTTCATATCGAACGAATATGAGAAAGATACCGCCACATTGTCCAGTCCTATGAACAACTTTCTGTCCGATGATTCCAAGGCTCCGTTCGGAACATTGTAAAAGCGGTCGTAATTGAGATCATACAGTCCGGCGCCGATTGTGAATTCAACATTCCAGCGCTCGTTCTTGTCCAATGGCAGACGGTATCCCACTCCGAGACCGCCGCCCCAGGTAGGTGTCTTGCCTCCCTTGTCCTGGTAACGCCATTCCCTGCCCCACGCGAAATTGTAGTATGCCACGCCCAGATGGAAACCGGCGTACAGTCTGCGCTTAGGCCCGGGCCAGTAACGCAGTTCAGGCTGGAAACCGAGGAAACGGAATTTCACGGTCTGCGTGAAATAGTTGATGCCGGAATAATATATAGGTATGTTTACTGACAATTTCGGGTGGACGTCAATTTCAACTCCGGCATTTGCCATCATCATAGACAGTCCCACAGCATTGGTTTTGACTTTGACTTGCGGGACATAGCAACGAACTGCCGACAAGGTATCTGCAGAAGACTCTCCTGCAGATTCGTCCGGGCACTCCCCGGCAGTTTCCGCAGGTATTTCCGCTACATATTCATCATGAGTCTGCTGACGTAACGTATCGGCAGCAGATTGTCCGGGAGTATCCTGCTTCAGGGTGTCCGCCGGAACGGCGGTAGTGTCAGGCGGGAATATGCATTTGACAGAAGCGCGTGCATTCCTTACCTGAGGGAAAATGTGTGTCAGCATAAAGCGGTAAGGATTGCCCATTGCAAGATCCATAAGCCGCTTGCGCCTGCTGTCTACGATTTCCTTGCCTTTGAATATGAATACCGGAACGTTATCGATTATGTCCGCGACTTCTTCTCCGTACTCCATTCCTGATTCGAGGACAAGATTACGCAATTCAGACCAGCCTACCCCTGCAAAAGCGATATCTATAGATTCCCTGCCGACCCCAGTTACCGACATCAGCCAGTCAGCCAGAGACTCTGCCCTTGCCAAAGCCAGCACCTCATTCGGACGTTCTCCACCTTCAGGAGATGCACTTGCATTTATGACAAAATGCAGCTGTTCACTGTTCTCTGCCCCCCCGGACGGATTTTTTCAGCAAAAGCTTTCATCCGGCGGCCGTTTTCGTTGAACGAGCTGTCTATATCAAATCTGTTGACCTGGAAATATATGCACAGAGAGTCTACCCTCTCTTGAGAATGCGCTGAGACGGGAAAAAACATTAAGATCGAGAACAGGCTCAACAATCCTAAAATCTTTCGCATGGCATTAAGTACTAACTACATAACACGGAATTTGCGCAAAAGTAAATAGTTTTTATTTAATTTCCAAACCTGTGGGGGGG
>CABQAB010000330.1 GCA_902461985.1 uncultured Bacteroidales bacterium
TCTTCGACATTTCCTCCAAACCGCCCGCAACCATCGAATGGGAGTAGAGGCAGGAACGTCAGATTTGCGGAGTGGAACAATATACAGGATTATGGTCAAGGCGGTGATATTTGATTTGGACGGAACGCTGTATGATTCAGCGGGACTGGCGTGGAGACTGGCCCTCAAGGAGGCGTCAAGGGGAAGATTGGGAATGCTCGCGGCGGAGAGGAAGGCAAGAAAGGAGCTGGCCGGGAGACATTTCGGGGACAGCGGGATGCTGTATGAGGAATTTTTCGAGAGAATCGGGAAGCATTGCGGATGCGCGGATGCTAAGGCGCGACAGTGGTATTTCAATGTCTATCTGAAGGATATGGTCAAAATTTTAGACAGGCATTTTACGGCAAGACCAGGAATTGACTCTCTTCTGGAGAAATTTAGGGCGCAGGGCATCAAGGCGGCGGTCTTTTCGGATTACAGCTGCGTCGAACGGAAGATGGCGGCCCTCGGAATTGATTGCGGAAGGTTCGATGTGATTACGGACAGTCCGACCTTAGGAGGTTTCAAGCCTTGCAGGGAGTCATTCGAAGGAATTGCCGCAAAACTGGAAGTTGCTCCGGCAGAATGTCTTATGATTGGAGACAGGCTTGACACGGACGGAGAAGGAGCGGCGGCTGCCGGAATGCAGTTCATCCACCTGCTCAAAAACGAATCCGCCGCCCGGAAGTTCAGAAAAAATCCCCTTGACGACGGATTCAGACATTTAGAGTGGAAGGATCTCCTGCCTTTGCTTCAAGATTCTGTATGCACTTCAATTTAGAAACTGTCTGAATCTCTATATCAATCTTCAGAAGATTCAGGCTCTTCCATGTACGCCGGCCATGGATTATGCTTGATACCGGCTAATTTCACGACAGCGGCATGAGACTCGGCAAGCAGCCTGTCAACCTCTTCCCTACGAGGCTTGGTCCTGTCCGGGAAAATAGGCTCGCCGATGTTCAGCTGCACGAGAGGCATGGTCTGGTCGCCGAAAAGTTTCCAGAAGCCGTGTCGCGGACGGTATGAAATGGCGCACGGGATAATCGGACGGTCAAATTTGTATGCCCAGACAAAAGCCCCCTTCTTGAAAGGCCTTATCGGCTGGTAAAGTTCCCAGCGGCATGACTCCGGAAAGACATGGAACCATTTTTTCTCCGCAGCGAGGGTGTTGAACGCCTCCTCGAAAGGTCTGATGCCACCCCGATCCTGAGGAATAGGGACTGAGCAGAAATATTTGATGAACCAGCGGTCCTTGCCCATAAGCTGGTCTCCGTAAACGGGAATCCACATCTCGCGGTATCGCACTGCACTCAGAATCGAAATCGCATCCCAACGATAGACATGATTCGAAATGGTAATAGCCCCGTTCTTGAAAAACTTCATGTTTTTGGTGATATTCTGCCTTCCTCTGATTCTCATTCCGTATTTGATGAAATTCAAAGGACGGCAGAGTGTGAGAGCCACAGAATAATTCAGAAGATGGTTGAACCAGTATCTGAACCCTTTCCGATGGAGATAAGGATAGTTTTCATCGAACACCAGTTTCTTGACCCTGTTGATCGGAATCATTTTCCTGAACGGATTGTCTTCCGGATATTCTCGATGAGTATCTGCCAGATAGCGGCCCTCCTCAAGTTCCATTTCCTGATAACGCCTGTTGTCAAGCACTGAAACGCCTTCCTTGGCTTTGATGGAATAATTCTTTTTAGACATATTATGCAGTTATATATAATCTGACTTGAAGTTTATCAACCAGACTTGATTTTTCATGTCTGACAAATTTAGTAAATTTGTGTGAAAGATGAATTATGGAGAAGGCAAGTTCAGGTATTAAGCGGCCAAAACAGGCAAATGTGGTAAAATCCGGCGGAACGCGGTCAAACAAGAAATCCGCCACCGCCCGCAAACGCAAAAGAACAACGGCCGGAGCACATAAAAGGAAAACTCATATACACACCGTCTCGGCCTGGTGGTTCATCGTACCGGCACTGATTCTGCTGCTCACCGCCGTACTGGCTCCCCTGTTTATGCGCAGTGATTCATGCATGGAGGGGGCAGAAGTTCCCGCCGGCAGATACGATTATGCTGTGGACATATCAAAATACCAGAAAGACATCAACTGGGACTCCCTTATGGTCATGACCGATGCAAAAGGAAAAACCATAAAATCCATCAGTGACGCGGCCTCGATACGGCGGGTTCGCTATGTCATGATCAAGGCTACAGAAGGCAGACGGATGCAGGACAGACTTTTCCGCGAACACTGGGACAAAGCCCGGCAGGCAGGTTACGGACGAGGCTGCCTGGAACCTACTCCTTATCTGCATAT
>CABQAB010000331.1 GCA_902461985.1 uncultured Bacteroidales bacterium
GGGGCCGTGAGCCGTGGCATGGATGGCCCTGAGGGCAGCTGCCATAGGGATAATCTCCGGGTTCCGGACAAGGGGATGATTTTGGAATATACTTTCGGTCCCGGAAGCGGTTTTGTGGATTTCCGTCCCCGCAGCACATTCTTCGGCTATAGACTGGTTTCAATTACTGCCACCGGCAAGGTTGAAATCCGGAGCATCAGGTCCGTTCCCATATCCTCCATCACGTCTGAATTGGAGACAGGCACTGTCGTGACTGGCAATGACCTGATCAATAAACTTATTTCAAACACTCTCTGGGGGCAGCGTTCCAACTATCTTTCCGTTACCACTGACTGTCCTCAGAGAAATGAGAGACTTGGCTGGACAGCAGACACCCAGGTCTTTGCCGAGACAGGAAGTTTCTTTGCGGACACTAAGGACTTTTTCCACAAGTGGACACGTGACATGCGCGATACTCAGAGTCCTGCCGGAGGCTTTCCGGGCGTTGCCCCTTTGGGACAGTATGGCAGCGCCATCGGTTCGGATATGATGCGTGTGGGCTGGGCCGATGCAGGTGTGATTGTTCCCTGGACCGTCTGGAAACAGTTCGGTGATGTGCAGATTATCGACGAGAATTGGGATGCCATGGAAAGATTCATGGACTACGTAAATGAAACCAAGTATGACCATACTGAATTAGTGTCCGAAAACGGGAATTTCCAGTGGGCTGACTGGCTCAGTTATGAGCCGCTGGAAAGCTGTAGCGGAAAGCATCTGGAGGACTTTCCTGCTGCACTTGACTATTGGAACTATCTTTCGGCTTCATATTGGGTCATTGACGCCGGCATGATGGCGGATATGGCCCGGGCTACGGGAAGGGATGCCGTCAAGTACGAAAAAATGGCTGAAGAGGCCAAGGACTATGTGAAGACGGCTTTCCTGAACTCTGACGGAAGTTTCAGGAACAGTATACTCAATACCATGCAGACGCCTGCTCTTTTTGCCCTTAAGAACGCTGTGGTCGAGGGAGAGGCCAAGGATAATATGGTTGCCCGTCTCCGGGAAAACTTCGCGCAGCACGGCAACTGTCTCCAGACAGGTTTCCTGGGGACTTCCATATTGATGCAGACCCTTACGGACAATGGAATGGTGGATATAGCATACGAACTGCTTTTCCAGCGCAGGAATCCGAGCTGGCTTTATTCTGTCGATAACGGTGCGACCACCATCTGGGAACGCTGGAACAGCTATACCCTCGAATCCGGTATGGGACCGAACGATATGAACAGCTTCAATCACTATGCCTATGGCTGTGTCTGCGAGTGGATATGGGAAACAGCCGCCGGCATCAGTGCCGACCCCGCAGCCCCCGGTTTCAGGCATATCATAATGAAACCTGTTCCGGACAGAAGATTAGGCTCAGTCGAGGCTGAGTACAATTCTGCGGCCGGACTTATAAAGAGCAGCTGGCACTATGACGGGGATGAATGGATATGGGAATTTACCGTTCCAGAGGGGGCGACTGCATCCGTCACTCTTCCTGACGGGACAGCGGCAAAGGAATACGGGGCAGGAAACTACAGGATATGCTGTGTTTTATGACGATTTTTTCTAATTTCGTGCAATAATTGCACGAAATATGACCCGAAAACGAAGTTTACGCTATGCTGAGGCAGGAAATGTGGCTTATGAAATAAGGACATTTCTTGCCTCGCTTGTAGTGGTGATGTCTGTTCATGGCTGCCAGACAGCCGTTCTCCCGGACGTGGAGGAAGAGCGTCCTCCTGTGGTGGATGATTCCGTAATGAAGATAGAATCCTTCGGCTTTGAAAAGAAATTCAATCCAGCTCTGCAGGATGACGTCAGCACGACGATTGCCGGGACTGTAGTGAGCGACGGGGAGGGGATTGCGTATTATGCTGATCCTCGTTCTCTTGTGGCGACATTCGGACTGTATGCGGCGGATGACGTAGAGGAAGTCACTCTGAGCGTGAGTGCGGAAGGGGAAGACGAGTTCGGAATCCTCGCGAGCGGGGCAACTGAGGCGGATTATATGCGTCCTGTCGTGTTGCGTCTGTCGGGAATGCGCGATGGGACCAGACTTTCAAGAGACTACAAGTTCCGTTTCCATAACCTGAATACCGGACTTCCTGTGCTGTATCTTTTCACTCCAGGCGGTTCATCCATCACAAGCAAGGATATCTGGACTGGGCAGTGTCGCGTTTATCTCGATGCAGCCGGAAAGAAAGATGCCTCTGGAGGACTATATACCGAAGATTACTATGGAGTGAACGACAATCTCAAAGGCCGTGGCAACACCACATGGGTACAGAGCAAGAAACCGTATGCCGTCAAACTGGACAAG
>CABQAB010000332.1 GCA_902461985.1 uncultured Bacteroidales bacterium
CCATGGAGAACTGTGATAGTGAGCGATGACGCAAGGGACATTCTCTCTTCCCGCATTACGCTGAACCTGAACGAGCCTTGCAAGATTGAGGACACTTCCTGGATTCATCCGACCAAGTATATGGGCGTGTGGTGGGAGATGATTACCAACAGGAGCCAGTGGTCGTACACATGGGATCTGCGCAGCACGCACATCTACTCCGATGATCTGACTAAGGTGAAGCCTCACGGACATCACGGAGCCACCACGGAGAACGTCAAGAAGTATCTTGACTTCGCGTCGGAGCACGGTTTCGACGGGCTGCTCGTTGAAGGATGGAACGTCGGCTGGGAAGACTGGTTCGGCCACATGAAGGAGGACGTGTTCGATTTCGTGACCCCTTATCCTGATTTTGATGTGGAGGAAATTGAGAAATATGCAGCCGCGAAAGGAGTGAAAATGATTATGCACCACGAGACCTCAGCTTCTCCGCGCAATTATGAAAGACATATGGAAGCAGCCTATCAGTTCATGAACGACCACGGCTACGATGCGGTCAAGAGCGGGTATGTGGGCAACATCATTCCGAAGGGCAACAACCACTACAACCAGTGGATGGTGAACCATTACCTCTATGCTGTAACCGAGGCGGCGAAGCATCATATCATGGTGAATGCCCATGAGGCTGTGCGCCCTACGGGTCTGTGCCGTACATGGCCGAACCTGATAGGCAACGAGTCAGCAAGAGGAACCGAGTACCAGGCTTTCGGCGGCTCGAAGCCCTTCCATGTGAGCGTGCTTCCTTTCACCCGTCTGATTGGCGGTCCTATGGACTACACACCGGGCATTTTCGAGACTGACATTTCCAAAATCAATCCAAGCAACCACTCCCATGCCAACTGCACCATCGCTAACCAGTTGGGAATCTATGTGGTCATGAGCTCTCCGCTCCAGATGGCAGCCGACCTTCCTGAGGTTTATGAAAAATATATGGACGCGTTCCAGTTCATCAAGGATGTTGCCGTCGACTGGGAGCAGAGCCGCTATCTCGAAGCCGAGCCTGGCGAGTATATCACCGTGGCGCGTAAGGCCAAAGGGACTGGAGAATGGTTTGTAGGCAACGTTACGGGCGAGAAAGACCACCGCAGCAGCATAGTTTTCGACTTCCTTGAGCCTGGAGTGGAATATGTAGCCAAGGTTTATTCTGATACGCCGGAATCTGACTGTTACACAAATACCTATGCATACAGCATCAGGGAATACCGCTGCAACAGCAAGAGCCGTTTCGTACAGGATGCGGTCGCTGGCGGAGGATATGCCATCTCGTTCCGCAAGGCCACTCCTGCCGACAGAAAGCTCAAACGCCTGAAATAGGCCGTCCGAATCCCGAAGACAACGCAGCAATTTGCTGATTATCACACACCGATTTCAAGTCCGTCGTAGGCCGGTAAAATGTTCAAAGGTCTGCCGTCAGCAAAAGACGGCAGACTTTTCAATTCTGCGCGGAAGTCCTTGTATCTTGGAAGCCGGTCGCTCAGATGTGTCAGCCAGGAGTGCTGCGCCCCGACCCTGCGGCAGATTTCGACGGCCTGCTCCAGACCCCAGTGGGAATTGTGTGTGCCCCTTTTGACCGTGTTTATGATGAAATGCTCCAGCCCTTCGAGTTTGGCGAATTCTTCTTCCGGGATATAGTTCATGTCAGTACAGTAGGCGATATTCCCGAAGCGGAAGCCCAAAACGGGGAGAGCCGCGTGGAAGCCTCTGACCGGGATGATTTCGGTGCTGCGTATTTTATGCGGTCCCTCTACCGGTATTTCCTTGTAGCCCTCGCCGGAAACCCATTTGAGCAGGGGAGCGTTGTCGTCTACGCTGACTCTGAAAGGCCTGTTTTCTATGGTGTGGATATGCCATTCAGGCACTCCGGGGTATTTGTGCTCCGAAAAGGCGTAGGAATATTCCTGCCTGAGCGAGTCCTCGACATATTTTTCGCAATAGATGTCGCAGGCCCGGCCTTCGGTGTAGTTCAGGGCCCTCACGTCATCCAGCCCGCCGGTGTGGTCCTTGTGGTTGTGCGTAAGCAGTATGGCATCGAGATGACGCACGTCTTCCCTCAGCATCTGCGTGCGGAAATCAGGACCGGCGTCTACCAGTATGGTCATGCCCTCGTGTTCGACCAGTACGCTGGACCTTAGTCTCTTGTCCTTCGGGTCCGTGCTTGTGCAGACCTCGCATCGGCATCCGATTACCGGCACTCCCTGCGACGTTCCGGAGCCCATGAATCTAAGTCTTGTCATTCTTCAATATCCTTTGTTTCCGAATCTATTCCGCTGTTTTCAGCAGTCAGAACCACATCTG
>CABQAB010000333.1 GCA_902461985.1 uncultured Bacteroidales bacterium
TCTTCGCGCGGCTACCGTGAGGACGGATATTTCCCTGAGGCTTTCGTGAACATGCTGGCGATGCTGGGATGGAATCCGGGCGATGACCGCGAACTGTTCACCATGGATGAACTCGTGGAGGCATTCTCGCTCGAAAGAGTAGTCATGCACGGAGCCAAGTTCAATCCTGACAAGGCGAAATGGTACAACAAGGAATATCTCCGCAAAAAGTCCGACCACCAGCTCACCAAAGCGTTCAAGGCCGTGCTCAAGGAACATGGAATAAGCGTGCACTGCCCTAAATGCGCCGAGAAATGCGGAGTCGAATACAGTCCCGAGCCTGATTTCAGGACAGGATATTTCCCTAAGGACTATGTGCAGAAAGTGGTGGGTCTGATCAAGGAAAGGGCTACTTTCGTGGCTGACTTCTGGGACATTGCCTCCTATCTTTTCGTTGCGCCTGCTTCTTATGTCGAGAAGGACGCCGCCAAATTCTGGAAGAGCGAAAATGTCAGCCTTGCACTTCAGACTGCGGAATTCATCAAGGATTTTGCAGACAATCGCGGCAGGGACGGATTCACCAAAGAGGCTCTCGAAGGCCCTCTCGAGGAATATATCAGAGGCAACGAATGGCCTATGGGCAAAGTGATGAACTGTCTGCGTCTCGCGCTTGTCGGAGCATCCAGCGGTCTGGGAATCGCGGACATAGTAACGCTGCTCGGCCGTGACGAATTCGCAGCCCGCATCGATGCTGCAGTAGAGAAATTAGGCAGATGACTGTCATCCCGACAGAAGCTCCAGAGGAGCGGAACGGAGGGATCTAAATCCGGAATATATGAAAATAGGAATATGCAGCGACCACGCTGGAGTGGAATATAAGTCTGCAATAATCAAACATTTGGAAGCCAAAGGGCACGAGATGGTCAATTTCGGCACAGACAGCACGGAGAGCATGGACTATCCGGACGTGGCACATCCGCTCGCATCAGCCGTCGAAAACGGTGAAGTCGGACTCGGCATCGCCCTCTGCGGCACAGGCAACGGGATGGCAATCACGCTCAACAAGCATCAGGGCATACGTGCCGGACTTGCCTGGAACGTGGAAGTCGGCAGACTCGTCAAAGAGCACAACAACGCCAATGTACTCGTGATGCCGGCGAGGTTCATACCGCTTGAAGATGCCCTTGAGATAGTGGATGCCTTCATGGAAGACGAATTCCTCGGCGGCAGACATCTCAGAAGAATAGAAAAAATTCCTCTCAGATGAATCCGGCGGCCCTAAAGAGACAGTTGCAGCCTTTAAGTCATGACATCGGGGACTATCCGGACGGGATAGTCCTCGTTGTTGACAAGCCCTACCGCTGGACATCTGCGGACGTAGTGCGCAAAATCAAATGGCTCGCATGCAGGCATTTCAACAAGAAGAACCTGAAAGTCGGGCACGCAGGCACTCTCGACCCTCTGGCTACAGGTGTGCTGTTAGTGTGCATAGGGAATGCGACTAAACGGGCGGAAAGCCTGCAGGCTAAGGACAAGGAGTATATAGCCGGGATTTCCTTCGGTGCGACCACTCCGTCCTACGACCTGGAGAAGGAAATCGACAGGAGATACGGAACTGACGGCATTTGCGCAGAGAGCGTGCAGGAGGCCTTGGAAGGCTTCATCGGGGAGCAGGAGCAGATTGCGCCTCTGTTCAGCGCAAAATCCATCGACGGCGTCCGCGCCTATGAACTCGCGCGCAAGCTTTACAGGAAACAGTTCCCAGGACAGCATGACGGCCTGCCGGAAGAAATGTCGGCAGGACCATCGTCAGGGCTGTCAGCGGGATTGTCAGCTGGGCCAGCGGACAAAAACGGGGCAGGACATGATGACAATAACGCATCGGCATTTGATGCGAGTGCCGCAGAACTGATACGCAGTGCCCGCATACGCATTGACACGCTCGAACTCCTCTCTTATTCCGGCTCAGGCGAAATGCACTTTGCCCCTGACTTTGAGCCTGACTACCGCGGAATGAGCGATGAAGAAAGACTGCGCGCAGAAGAAAAGAACGGCCGCATCAATGTGGTGGATGCACGCAGCCTCGGACTCCCCCTCGCCGAAGTCAGGATTGAATGTAGCAAAGGCACCTACGTCAGGGCCTTCGCCCGCGACCTTGGCGAGTCCCTCGGTTCCGGTGCATTCCTCAGCTATCTCATCCGCAGCCGCAACGGCATATACTGCCTCGACAACGCCCTCTCCCTCTACGAAATACAGAATTTCCTGTTTGTGTAGCGATCTGACAAATCACCTTTTATACAAAAGAGACGGCCGATGACTCAGCCGTCTCTTTTTGGAGTATCTATCTT
>CABQAB010000334.1 GCA_902461985.1 uncultured Bacteroidales bacterium
CCTCACGAAGAAAGTCGTTGAGTATGCACACCAGTTTGATGTGACAGTTGAGGCTGAACTCGGAGTGCTCGCAGGAGTCGAGGACGAGGTTGCCGCAGAGGAGTCTCATTATACGAAGCCTGAGGAAGTGATTGATTTCGCAACCCGCACAGGCTGCGACTCTCTCGCAATTTCAATCGGTACGTCACACGGTGCGTACAAGTTCAAACCTGAGCAGTGCACAAGAGACCCTAAGACAGGTCTTCTCGTTCCGCCGCCACTCGCATTCGACGTGCTCCACGAGATTGAGAATAAACTTCCTGGTTTCCCTATCGTTCTCCACGGCTCGTCTTCAGTTCCGCAGGAGTATGTGAAGATTATCGACCAGTTCGGCGGAAAACTTCCTGATGCTGTCGGCATCCCTGAGGAGCAGCTCCGCGAGGCCGCAAAGAGCGCGGTATGCAAAATCAACATCGACTCTGACTCACGTCTCGCCATGACGGCAGCAATCCGCCGCGTGTTCGCAGAGAAGCCGGGTGAGTTCGACCCGCGCAAATATCTCGGACCTGCAAGAGACGAGATGAAGAAGCTCTACATGCACAAGATTATAGAGGTTCTCGGTTCAGACGGAAAAGCTGAATAATTTTTCTGGCTCAATGTCATTTTGAGTGACCGAAGAGTCGGTAAATCCATTAGGGACCGGTGCTGGGGATATGATTTCAGGCCGGTCCTTTTTTATTTTTTAAGGATTACTTAAGCAAGTCCTTGCCTGAGTCCCTGTTAACTGGAGCAGAAACATGAATCTTGATTTTCTTGAAATATTCACCCTCGTAACGGGAGTGCTCTTCCTCATTTTTGAAATCAGGCAGAGCAATTGGATGTGGTTTTTTTCGTTGCTGTCATCGGCAGCGGCAATCGTCTCGTTTACCAGGGGAGGGCTATATGCTTCTGCAGGCCTGAATGTCTATTATGTGGTCATGGCTGTCGTGGGAGCGGTGCAATGGAGGATTGATGCCTACAAAGCAGCAACCAGGGCCGCTTTCAACGGGGCTGTCCGGAAAGCGTCGGAAGTTGAGGAGTCGCCGGAGTCGTCGCAGGATTTTGCTCCGGGGAAGAAAACGGCGGGAGACGGCACGGACGTGGATGTGCTCCACCTGAGGCATCCGAGCCTTAAAGTCTGGCTTATATCCGCCCTCATTATGGTCGCCGGCACGACAGGGCTGTATTTTCTTCTTTCGGCTTTGTCAGATCCGATGTCGGTTACTGACGCTTCTGTCACGGTATTGAGCGGAATCGCTACCTGGTGGCTGGCAAAGTCATATCCACAGCAATGGCTGCTTTGGGTGGTGGCTGATGCGGCTTCTGTTGTGCTGTGCGGCGTCCAGGGCATGATTCCTATGGCTATTCTTTATGCAGTCTACGCTGTGTCAGCAGTCTATGGATATATCCACTGGATGAGGAAAGGTGTTTATGTTGATTGAGTTTTTACTGGTTGTAAGATTATGAATACGAAAGAACAGAAACTTGAGGCCTTCGGAAGGCTTCTTGACATTATGGACGAGCTCAGGGTGAAATGCCCGTGGGACAGGAAGCAGACCAATGGAAGTCTTCGTCCGCAGACGATAGAGGAGACCTATGAACTGAGCGATGCGATTCTGAAGGATGACCATGCCGAAATATGCAGGGAACTGGGCGATTTGCTGCTGCATGTGGTCTTCTATGCGAAAATCGGGGATGAAAAAGGAGAATTCGACATCGCCGACGTAATCAACCATCTGTGCGAGAAACTGATATACCGTCATCCTCATGTCTTCTCCACCACCGAGGTCTCATCTGCAGAGGATGTTATCCAGAACTGGGAGATGCTCAAGACAAAGGAGAAGGACGGCAACAAGAGAGTGCTGAGCGGAGTGCCTGAGTCTCTGCCGTCCATGATAAAGGCATATAGAATCCAGGACAAGGCGAGGGGAGTGGGCTTCGACTGGGAGAAGAAAGAAGATGTATGGGCCAAGGTGAAAGAGGAGGAAGCCGAGCTTGAGGCGGAACTCAGGGCTATGGACAATGTCGCCGGAGAGCAGGAGAAGGCAGCCGCCAAAGACCGTGCGGAAGCGGAACTCGGGGACATGATTTTCGCCCTCGTGAATGCCGGACGCCTTTACAAACTCAACCCTGACACCGCCCTGGAGCGCACCTGCGCCAAATTCCGCCGCCGTTTCACCTATCTTGAAGAGCACACAATCCGCGAAGGCCGCGACCTTCACGACATGACTCTTGCCGAAATGGACGCCATCTGGGACGAAGCGAAGAGCAAGGGCTTGTAGCCCTT
>CABQAB010000335.1 GCA_902461985.1 uncultured Bacteroidales bacterium
GAGCACGAGATGATAGCGGGCAGCAGTCTCCGCAGCCCTGTCCACAAACTCTTCCACCACCTGGTCGTTGCGGTCGAAGAAATCGACTTTGAATCCTTTGACTCCCATTTCCGAATAATGGCGGCAGACATCTTCAAGGTCTTTTTCAAAAGGGGCGAAGCCGGCCCACAGGATTATGCCCACACCCTTGTCCGCTGCATATTTCACAATGCCCGGCATGTCTATTTCGGGCACGACGCTGAAAAGTTCCCCGCAGCCCGGCACACTCCAGCCGTCATCCATAATCACGTACTCGATGCCGTTTTCAGCCGCGAAGTCTATGTAGTATTCGTATGTCTTCTGGTTCACTCCGGCCTCAAAGTCCACTCCGTAAATGTTCCAGTTGTTCCACCAGTCCCAGGCCACTTTGCCCGGTTTTATCCAGGAAGTGTCGCTTATACGGCAGGGAGAGGCCATCTGGTAGCTTAGCTGGCTCATTGCGAGATCCCTGTCCTCGTCACCTATGATTGCGATGCGCCACGGAAGACCGCGGGGACCGTCAAGCCTTGCGATACAGTCCTCCCTCTCTTCTACTATCCTCTGGATGTTGATATAGCCGCCCAATCTCTCCTTCGACGGTCTGCGCGGAAATACTCCCTGAAGTTCAAGCCCGTTGCCTCCGAGCAGATACAAGCCCGGATAGCAGCTCAAATCACTCTCCGTAAAAAGAATCTTGACATCCTCTGCAGGTTCAGCCGCCAAAGGAAGGAAAACCATACGGGAGGGATTCATTTCAGACAGTCTCAACTGCTCGTAATCGTTCTCGAATGAACTGAAGAACTGCGACTCCATGTCAGTGCACCGGTCGGCGCGTATATAGCCCGCAGTCATAGTAGCATCATCCGAAAGCCTGAACGACACTTTCTCATCGACAATCTTCACCGGGGCTTTCCCTGTGTAGATCCAACGGTATGCAACGCCGTCATCGTAGGCGCGGAACTCAACTTTCCAATCCTTTCCAGCTTTGAAAATCAGGCTGTTGCAGCGGTCTTCAATCGATATGTTGCGGTAGAAAGGAGAGGGAATGACATGGTCGATTCCTGACTTCTGCGGAGTCCCCACAACAGAGACACTCCTGCCGTTTTCGAGTTCAATTGCGGCAGAACCGCTGAAGACGGCCTTGCCATTGAATGTCACGGCATAATCGAGATTGTCAGAAATGGAAACGGAAATCTTCCCGTCTGGAGAATTGAGCGGATATTCACGCGAGTAGGCCTGAAGACAGATGACAGAAAGAAGCAGGAGAGATATTATTCTTTTCATATATAAAAGACAGTCAGTTGTTTATCTTTTTCACTTTGCCGTCAAAGCTGACATTTATGTGTCTGGACAGCATATTGGTATATAATGTTGTAATCTGAGGCTCGGAAGCGGTGACTTTCAGCCTGCCGTCATCCAGCCGCTCCGCAGTGCAATTGTAGGCTCCGATGCTTCCGTCCGGTCGTTCGACCACGAAGGCATTGGTGAACACGGCCTCGGCTATGAACTTGAAACATTCGTGCACATCGTTGTCGGACGACACAATGGTCTGCCAGTCGGCAATCATCGGCACATACTGCTCTCCCACGACAAGCCGCTGGTTGGGATAAGCCTCAGGATGCGGATTGCCATAGGTGTCATCGTCAGCGGTATGCGAAGAGTCGGGTTCACACACCTGCAGGGCCTGCACGAACGGATCCACCACAAAGGCCCAGTTCAGATTTCCATTTTTATAGTCTATCAGGGCCGCAAAAGCCGATGCCGCATCGAAGGTTTCCCGTAGCCAGCGTTCCTCACCGGTCAGCAGGTAGGCGTAATAAGTGGCGTATGCACGCCATGCGCTCCAGCCGTGTGGAGAAGAAATCATATTCGGCAGCATGAACACATCGTACTGTGCCTCCCAGAACCGCATTGTGCCGCCGCGGCGGCGTCCGTCCGGTACACGGAGCTGGGTCAGACAATCGTGTCCTTTCAGGAGTTTGAGCATGGCTTCGGTGTAACGCTGCCGCTCTTTTGTGTTTTTCGTACGCAATGCAAGTTCGCCCAGCTGGAGAGCCGAACAGCTTATCATGCCGTCTTCATATGTAATCTCTCCTTCTGTCGCCAGGTCGCCGTCTACAGCCGCAAGGCGGTCTATGGCGCGGCTGGCCGAAGCCTCATGAAACGCGGCCTGCCTGCGGCGTCCAGCGGCCCGCTCGGCATCTGCAAGCTCAAGCATGCTTTTGGCAGGATAGATTACTGACGTAAAATCGGTGTTCCCGTTCATATATGCCCCGTCTTCACGCT
>CABQAB010000336.1 GCA_902461985.1 uncultured Bacteroidales bacterium
AAGGGCGCGACTGTTGTCAGAGTGTCCAGATATCTGCTCGACCAGCTTGGAATCACTTTTGGATACGATTACGAAATGCTTCCTCCCGCCCCTGTCATGAACGGCGACGTGATGACTGTGAATACGGAGAACGCGCAGTACACCCTTGACGGAGCATACGGTTCGATTGACGGCAAGACAATCAATTTCTCTGCCGGGTCATACGACAGGCTCTATTTCGGCCGTCCTACAAAGTATGCGGGTAGCAACACTCTCTACCGCCATGGCAAATACGAAAACGAGACCATGTCTTACGAGGATTTCATCGAGTACAAGAATCGACCGGGCTGGACAGAGGGATGCTATTATGAAAGGAAGATTGAGAACCTGACTTTCACGGCTGAGTCAGGTGCATATCTTGCGGGCATGACCTATGTCGGAGGTGCGCATAGCTATGGCACTAATGTGTATGACTATGTGCGTGACGCGGCTTTCAATGGTTCCGTATATTTTCACACTCTTGTTGCCAGGAATATAGTATACGACGGCATTGATTTCAAATTTGACAACGCCGACAGCGAGCCTGCGCTCCAGATTGCTTCGTCGCAGATCCGCACTGACATTGACGGTGTGGTCGTGAAGAACTGCAGCTTTACCGGCATCGGGACTATCGGCACCCGTCCGGCGATAAGGTACTATTGGGAACTTCCTCAGGAGAAGGACGACAGGGCTGTCAAGAACCTCACAGTCGAAAATTCTGTCTTCGACAATTTCTTCCAGGCGGTCTACACCCAGAACGCCTGCGGCGTTAAGGTAAGCGGCTGTACCGTCAAAAACACGAAACATAATGCAGTCGCCATTCAGGGCGGAAAGTCAGAATGGCTTTTCAACAACGGAAATGTCGTTATTACGGACAATGTCTTTGAGAATATCGGTGACCGTATAATCCGTTTCGGATACGTAGGGAACGGCAGCTCAATCACAATCAGTGGCAACACTGCTGAGAATTCCGGTGATTCCGCTGGAGAAATTATGAAAGCCCAGGTTCTTGAGGACGGCGTTACTTATGACATCCACGACAACAGCTGGGGAGAAGGAAGGTTCGCCTACAACGATGAACTGAAAGACCGTCAGTAATATTTATCCGCAGGGGCCTGACCGCTCCTGCGGGTACCAATCTTAAATAATTATTGTTCAATATTTTATGAAAAAGTTTTTGATAACCTCTCTCGCTCTGGCATTTGTGCTGGTGTCCTGTACCAAAGAGATTGTCGGTGCAGGGGAGAATACGGAAGTGGAAGTCAGTTTCGAGACCGGACTTGAGGGTGTCGGCTCAACTCGCGCTTACAGTGACGGCAAGACTGCCAATAAACTCACTTATTACGTGTATAGCGAGTCAGAAGACGGCACTTCAACCCTGCTTGACAACCTTGCCAAGACTGTGGAGATGACAGGAGGAACAGCGAAAATTTCCCTGAAACTCATTACGGGAAGGAGCTATTCCATCGTATTCTGGGCTGATGCCAAAGGGCTTGGCGCGGAGGGCAATCCTTACACCTATTCATCTGACGGCAAGACAATTACAGTCAATTATGAAAATGCTGTCGCACAGGATGAAAGCAGGGATGCTTTCTGGCATTACACCGGGATATTCAAAGTCAACGGTCCTGCAAGCAACAACATTCAACTCAGGCGTCCGTTCGCACAGATCAATGTCGGAACAGATGACATGAGCGGTGACGGCGTGGACGGTTTTGTCCCGGAAAGATCAGGCATGACAGTCACCGGGGTTTCCAGGACGCTCAATCTTGTTGACGGTACTGTCGGAAACGAGAATGTCGAGGTTACGTTCTCGGAAGCTGATATTCCTGCCTATGACGAGAATCCTGCGCTTGGAGAGAAATTCCCTGTGGCAGGCTACAGATATGTAGCGATGAGCTATGTTCTCGTAGGTCCGGAGAAATCCACAGTCAATGTCAAGGTGAACTGCGGCGCTCCTTCCGGTGAACTCAGTTTTTCAAGTGTCCCTGTACAGGGCAACTACCGCACCAATATCTATGGCTCTCTCTTTACCAGTCCGAGCGACTGGAACGTCAATAATGATCCTGGTTATGGAAGTCCTGACCAGAATACAACTGAGCCGTGGGACGGAGTGTCTGCGGAGGAAGTAATACCTGTCAATAAGACTATCGACGGGGAGGAGATCTCCGTTTATGAAGTCAAGAGTCCGAACCAGCTTGCCTGGATTTCTGAGCAGACCAATTCAGGCAATCTCCTGGATGCATATGTGGAGCTTTCATCGGATATTGACCTTGACAACAAGG
>CABQAB010000337.1 GCA_902461985.1 uncultured Bacteroidales bacterium
CGTAGGTGCGGCTTCTGTTTTTGAATCTCTTGGAGTGACATCGGTGCGGCGGCTTTATGAAGACGGAGGAGAATGGGAACCTCGGCACAGAGAGGCCGGACTTCACAGGTGGTATCGTATAAGTTACGATGAGACCATGCCTTCGACCAAGGCTGGCGCGAGCCTTTCCTCAGTTCCTGGTGTCGTGTATGTCGAACCTGTCCGCAGAATCAAATCTACGGCGGTGTTCAACGACCCTCAGTTCAGCAGCCAGTGGCATTACTACAATGACGGTTCGAGAAGCGGCATGATAGCCGGAAGTGACATCAATGTGGTGCCTGTGTGGGAGAACTATACGGCAGGAAAATCAAATGTCATAGTCTCGATTGTGGATGGAGGCGTGCAGATGGACCATCCTGACCTTGCCGCAGCCATGATTCCGGCAGGGCCGGACGGCAGCCGCAGTTTCGTGTCCGGATTTACGGGTTACACCATATATCCGCACGACCACGGCACGCATGTGGCCGGCACAGTCGGGGCAATCAACAACAACGGCCGCGGAGTCTGCGGAGTGGCTGGGGGTTCGGACGGTCAGGGCGGAGTGAGAATGATGTCCTGCGCCGTGTTCAAGGACAATCCGAATGGTCCTCAGCATGACATAGGCGGTGACACCTACAATGCAATGGTCTGGGGCGCTGACCATGGTGCCGTCATATCCCAGAACAGCTGGGGATATGTCTACGAGACTGCCGCCGAGGCAAAGGTCGGCGGCGTGGGCAGCATGAAGTCAGCGATTGACTATTTCATAAAGAACGCAGGATGCGACAAGGCCGGCAACCAGCGTGCGGACAGCCCGATGAAAGGCGGTGTGGTCATTTTCGCCGCCGGAAACGATGGCTGGCCTGACGGCTGGCCTGCTGAATATGAGCCGGTCATTGCCGTGGGCTCTTTCGGCGCGGACTATGCGCGGGCATATTATTCCAACTATGGTCCGTGGGTGGACATCTGTGCACCCGGAGGAGACACCTACAAGGGCTACGAGGTCCTGAGCACTGTTACCAAAAGCGGTTACGGCCGTATGCAGGGTACGTCCATGGCCTGTCCGCACGTAAGCGGAGTCGCTGCTCTGATTGTTTCCTATTTCGGAGGCCAGGGATTCACGAATGAAATGCTCGTAGAGAAACTCATCGGCGGCGCAGACGACGGCACGAGGCTTTCTTCTGCCAATATAGGCCCGAAAGTGGATGCGTTCGGCTCGTTCAACTACGGAGGCACCATCGCTCCCGAGCCGGTGGAGACTTACAGCGTGCATGCACAGGCAAACAGCCTCGTGTTCGAGTGGAATCTCGGCTCAGACGAGGATGCCGTGAACGGAAAGGCGTACAGCTATTTTCTGCTTGCTTCCAAGAACAGAGACGATTTCACCGGGTTCCGCCCTTCCGAGGTGCCTGAAACCATGCACCTGAAAAGGTACATAGTCGAGACCGGTGCTGAACTTGGAAGCGGACTTACGGCTGCAGTGGAAGGACTGGATTTTGAGACTCCATATTATGTTGCCATCGTAGCCTGTGACTACAACATGAATATTTCAGAGACATCGGGTGTCAAGACAGTTTCCACGGAAGACAACAACGCGCCGGTGATTGAAACGTCATATAGCGGTGACTACAAGGTCCATTCACACGAAGTCCTTACCATTGACTACGACATCCACGACCCGGACGGACATTCTGTCAACGTCTCATGGCGCAGCGGCAGTGCGGCGGACAAGTTCGTTTCCGCCAACGGGAAGAATACCCTGACTATAACCGGCAACGCAGCCGAAGCCGGGAAGTACACCGCAATCATTTCCGCGACAGACGACACCGGATTCAAGGCATACGACAAGACAGCCGTAGCAACGGTCTCCTACGAGATTTTAGAGAACCATGCTCCTCAGATTATCAAGCCTTTGGAAGGAGTACTCATGACGCGCAGAGGCGAGAGCATGGAAATGGACATGTCGGAATATCTGTTTGACGAAGACGGGGAAACCCTCAGTTATTCGGTCACCCATTCTAATCCAAGAATCGCCAACGTGAATCCTTCCGGAAACATTCTTACTCTGACTTCGCTCAATTTCGGCATAGACGAGATAAGCATCACCGCAACCGACTGCAGGGGAGAAAGCTGCACGCTCGACTTCAAACTTGCAGTAAGGGAAAAAACTGCGGAAGCGGACATCTACCCGTCCACGGTGAGCGACAGACTTACGGTTTCAACTGAGCTTCTATTATTGCCAAAGGACAACCAGGATTGGG
>CABQAB010000338.1 GCA_902461985.1 uncultured Bacteroidales bacterium
CCTACGGAAGTGCTCGCACAACAGCATTACAAGAATATCAGCCGCTATCTCGCACCGACAGGAGTGAAAGCCGCACTGCTCACCGGCAGCAGCAGGACTGCAGAACGCCGGGAAATCCAGCAGGGGCTGCAGGACGGCAGCATAGGCATAATCGTAGGGACGCATGCCCTGATTGAGGACAGCGTACAGTTCCGCCGGCTCGGACTTGCAATCGTGGACGAGCAGCACCGTTTCGGAGTGGAGCAGAGAGCGAAACTGTGGCGGAAGAACCCCGACGGAAACCCTCCTCATGTGTTAGTGATGACTGCGACACCAATTCCGCGGACACTGGCCATGACCCTCTACGGAGACCTCGAAGTCTCTGTGATAGACGAACTTCCGCCGGGCAGGAAACCGGTCACGACCATACACGGTACCGAATCCAGACGGATTGCGCTCTACAGTTTCATCAAGAAGGAAATTGCCGCCGGACGTCAGGCATTCATAGTCTACCCTCTTATTTTTGAAAGCGAAAAGGCGGATTACCAGAACCTTGAACAGGGAATCGAGGAAATACGGCAGTATTTTCCTTTTCCGCCATACAAGATAGCCGTAGTCCATGGAAAACTTGACAATGAGGAGAAGAACTTCAACATGGACGCATTCTCGGCTGGGAGGGCGGACATACTCGTGGCCACTTCCGTAATCGAGGTGGGCGTGGACGTGCCCAATGCCAGCGTGATGGTCATAGAGAGCGCTGAAAGGTTCGGACTGAGCCAGCTGCACCAGTTGAGAGGAAGGGTCGGCCGCGGCAGCGAAAAGGCGTGGTGCGTGCTTATGACTTCACACAGGCTCAGCAAGGAGGGCAAAAACCGCATTGAACTTATGTGCAGAACGGAGAACGGCTTTGAAATAGCCGAAGAGGATATGAAAATGCGTGGTCCCGGAGACTTGGAAGGCACACAGCAGAGCGGGCTTCCGATCCAGTTGAACATTGCCTCGCTCGCCAAAGACGGGATGCTGCTGTCCATGGCAAGGGATGCTGCAAAAGCCGTCTTGGACGAAGACCCCCTGCTCTCACTGCCACGGAACAGGACACTCGCCGCAGAACTCAAGAAAGACAAATATTTCATAAGGGACTACAGCAGCATAAGTTGATTGTCATTTCGACCAAGCGGAGCGCGTGGAGAAATCTAAAATAATCAAGACCAATGGTAACAGAACTGATAAGTAAATATATCTGGCTCATACAGACGCTTTCGGCCGCAGGAGACAGGGGCCTCAGGGAAATCTCCGACAGGTATGAGGAGCGTTTCGATGCCGCACTCTCCCGCCGCACCTTTGTCAATTACCGCAATGCCGTCCAGGACATCTTCAGCATAGACATTCTATGCGACAGGGCCACCAACCTCTACAGCATCAGCAACCAGAGCAGGATGGACGGGACGGCGGAAAGGCTTATCGACAGCTTCACGGTGAACATGCTGCTCGAACAGGGACGAGGACGACTTGAAAACAGGATTTCAGTCGAAGATGTCCCGTCAGGCTACAAATTCCTGACGACGACAATAGGTGCCATGCTCGAAAACAGATGTATGGCAATGGGTTATTGCAAATATGCCGACACCGTGCCGGAACAGTTCACGGTCCACCCCTACGCCCTGAAAGAAGACAAAAGAAGATGGTATCTCTATGCCTATTGCGAGGAGCGCAACGCCTTGAGATGCTATGCCTTAGACCGCATAACCGGCATAAGCGCCACATCGGGGCGCTTCAGGCTTCCGGCGGGATTCGACCTGAACACCCTGCTTGCCACTTCGTTCGGCACGTATATACCCGAAAACGGGGAAAAAGCCTGTACAATCAGATTCAGGGCACGAGGAGTCCAGGCAAAATATATCGAAGACCTGCCCATACACCGCAGCCAGGAAACTGAAAAGAAAGAGGGAGAGTGGACTTATTTTTCCATATTCGTAAACACCGGAAGCCGGGACCTCTATTTCGAGCTGCGGAAATACGGGTCTATGATAGAAATCTTAGAGCCGCAGACGGTAATTGACGAATTGCGCAGGGACGCCGCCGAGGTGGCAAGGATGTATGAAAAGGAGAACACAGGATGCGGCAGCGGAACAGACAGGACGACAGAAACAGATATGACGACAGAAAACGAACCTTTCGGTTAAGCCGAATCCAATGGAGCTTGCTCCAATTGGTGAGGCGGAAGAAAGTGGCAATGATAAATTGAACCTTTCGATTAAGCCGAATCCAATGGAGCTTGCTC
>CABQAB010000339.1 GCA_902461985.1 uncultured Bacteroidales bacterium
CATTACCTTTTACGGTGATGTTCTGCGCTGAGGCCGACAATGCGCCCAGAGCGGCAATTATCAATAAACTTACAAGTCTTTTCATAATTCTTCAGTCAGTTCGCGGGTGAGTACCAGTTCTTTGTAGGTGGCAACTGCGTGGGCGCCGGCTCCATAGAAGTTGAAATAGCTTCCGGGACATAGCCAGAAGTTCAGCTGTTCGGCTTTGTTTTCATTGCTGGTTGCGCTGTCCCTGAATTCCATCCTCATGATGCCGGCTTCGTAGTCGAACTGAGGTTCGGCATCCCAGGCAACTGTTTTGGCGGTGTTGAATATATACCATCCGCCGCCGTTCTTGGTGCCGTTGTAGTGGAGTGACATATATTTGCCTTCATCGGAATTGTAGCCACATTCCTGTCCGCTCCAGATTCTGACCCTGCCGTCTTCAGTCATCTCCGCTGTGAAACTGCCGCCGGCAAGCTCTGCTTTGCTGATGCTGACAGAGAAGGTCTGCTGGTCCTTTTCTTTGATGAAAATGAAATCGCTGTAGTCGGCTGCGGAGCCTTCTTCATTGTTCCGTTCCACAGTCCATGTCCCGACAACAAAGTCGAAGACGCTTTTCTGTGGCAGCAGTATGCTTATTACCTGGGCCTCCAGCTGAGTGTCGGCAGGCTTTACAAGCAATCTTCCTTTGTGCTCGTTGATTCCGGGTCCTTTTGATGTCTTCACAAGAATGCCGTCGGGCTGTTTTTCAAAACTGAAGCAGCCGTCAGGGTTCTCAGTGAACTCCGCTTCATATTCCGATGAGCAGTACACCTGTATTTTGACTTCTCTCGTATCCATTGAGAAATCTACTGTCCTTGTCGAAAGAGAGAGCCCCTTCCATCTGTTCTGACTTATCTGTACGGATGCTCCTTTGAGTTCTCCTGCGGAGATTGAGATAGTTCCGCTGCGGGCTTTACCGCTGCGGTTCGGAAGTATGCGGAACAGTACTGTCTGTCTGACGGTGCTGAGCTCAATCCATTCAGGCTCATTTGTGACGGCCTCCACCGGAATCCCGTCGGTCAGAGTCTCGATGGAGCCTATGCCGCCTTCGCCCGGAAACTCCGATCCGGAGACGTATGCTATCTCCACGCTGTCCCGCACTGCGGTTTTCGTGCAGGCTGTGAGCAGAATGGCCAAAATAGCCAAAGTACGGGTTATAGTTTTCATAAAGCGGTTATTTTACATATTCTATCCTGACATTGGAGTCCTGTCCCTCAGATGTGCCGTCCAAAACTATGTGGAGATAGGTGAACTGCCACTTCCTGTCCCTTTTGAAATCGACAGGTATCTCAACCACAGGATTGTTCCGGCCAATGCTGATTCCGAGATCGTCCTTTTTCATCCTCACCCATCCTCCGGCATTGATCTGCACAAGTTTGAGCGTCACATCGTCCTCTCCTCTCTGCCAGCTGAATCTAAGGGCCTTGATGTCGGAGTAGTCCTCAGGGGCTATCATTCTGATTATTCTCGTCGAGCCATTCTTGATGTCGAATGAAGACCAGCCGGGGAGACGGTCAGGCACCGCATTGATTGATGATGCCTCCTTCACGACGGCTTTGGCTTCGGCAACTATGTCCGTACATTCTTCTGTTTCAGACAGCGGCTTGTCTTCCTCGGCGAATTTATATTCCCATCCGTTGAAGTCGAAAGGCCTGCCGTCCTTCCTGGAATCGAAGAAATGCTGCCATCTCGGGATATAGTAGTCTCTGATGAGTCCCGACCATATCCTGCAGCCGTAATCATCAAGCCCGTCAGGAATGCGTCCCTTGCCCCATGTGGTAATAAGTCTTTTGGCGTTGGTGGCATAGAGGGCCTTTTCCTCTGCGGTATCTCCCCAGTTGCGGGCGAAGCCGGTCCAGCGTTCCAGCCGAGTGACGGGATTCTTGTCTAACAGACGGTCTGCCCTGAGCATCAGACTGATGCATTCTTTCTCCATCTTCTCCGCCTCCGCATTGTTTCCGCAGAGATAGGCGTCGTTGATCTTGTCAATCAGAACCTCGGCCTTGCCGAAGGCATAGAGCCCGGCGTATAGGGCGAGGTCCGTGAGATATTCCCTGTTTTCTCCGAGCGTTTCGGAAGCCATTATATATGCCTCCAATGCCTTGAAATATTCCGGCCTCAATTCATATCTGCCTCCCAAGCCGTCGAAAGGCATCTTCTGCAGGCGGTACTGGGCACGGCTTGAACAGAAACCGTAGGCCGTGTTCAGCATCCCGTTCCAGAATGCCAGAT
>CABQAB010000340.1 GCA_902461985.1 uncultured Bacteroidales bacterium
AGGGTGAATTCAGCGTCAAGACCCTTATGAGAAGTTCCGTAGATACGGCCAAGGCGGCTCTTGCTGACAAGTTCGAGGCGGTTTTCGCTCTCGCAGGCGTGTCGACAACATTCACCGGAGGCTATTCCGGGTGGGCTCCGAACTCCGCATCCCCGATAGTCAATACCATGAAGGAAGTCTATGAGAAGCTCTACGGCCAGACACCTAAGGTGCTCGCCATTCACGCCGGACTCGAATGTGGCATACTCGGCGGTACATATCCTCATTGGGATATGGCATCCTACGGCTCGACGCTTGAAATGCCTCACTCGCCTGACGAGAGGGCGTCCATTTCATCTGCCCAGAGAACCTGGGACTATATCAAGGCCGTGCTTGAGGCTATACCGGAGAAATAATTCTAAACAAGTATAATATGTTCAAAGGACAACCTAAGGGCCTTTTCGCCCTCGCCCTTGCCAACACCGGTGAGCGCTTCGGCTACTACACCATGCTGGCAATCCTTACCCTGCTCATGCAGGCCCGCTTCGGATGGAGCGAGGCCGCAGCCGGCCAGGTCTACGCTATCTTCCTTGCCGGAGTCTACTTCATGCCTCTGCTCGGCGGCATCATAGCCGACAAAATCGGTTACGGAAAATGCGTCACTCTCGGCATAGGGGTCATGTTCCTCGGCTATCTTGCCCTTTCCCTTCCTGCCGGAGCGGATATGACAGCCAAAATCATCATGTTTGCCGGACTTGCACTTGTCGCAGTCGGCACCGGTCTTTTCAAGGGCAACCTCCAGGTGCTTGTAGGCAATCTCTACGATGACCCTAAATATGCAGCCAAGCGCGACTCCGCGTTCAGCCTTTTCTATATGGCAATCAACATAGGAGCAATGTTCGCTCCTGCAATGGCCAAGAAAATCACCGAGGTCGTGCTCTCTCAGCATGGATTCGTATATGACGCAGCCTGCCAGGACCCGGCCTATCTCGAAGCCCTTTCCGGTGCGTACGGACTCTGCTTCGCGGTGGCATGCGTCTCGCTTGTGCTTTCAGTTGTGATCTATTATGCCTGCCGTGGCTGGTTCAAACATGCTGACGTCACTGCAAAACAGTCAAAGGAGAAAGCGGAGGCAGCACCTGTCCAGGAACTTACGCCGAAACAGACAAAAGACCGTCTCGTGGCTCTTTTCCTTGTGTTCGCGGTAGTCATATTCTTCTGGATGGCTTTCCATCAGAACGGCTCCGCCCTCACTTTCTTCGCGAAGAACTACACCAATCTCAGCGTCAGCGGTCCTATGAGAATAGGCTTCAACATCTGGAGTCTGGCCTTGATTGCCGTTTCCGTCTACACCATTTTCTCTGTTTTCCAGTCCGAGACAAAGAAAGGCAAATGGATTTCAGGAGTTGCTACCCTGCTCCTGTGGGGAGGTGCAATAGGTCTTTACTGCCTTATGCCTGACCCTGTCAATGCGCAGCCTTCAGATTTCCAGCAGTTCAATCCGTTCTTCGTGGTTGCCCTTACGCCTGTTTCCATGGCACTTTTCGGTGCACTCGCAAAGAAAGGCAAAGAACCTTCAGCCCCCAAGAAAATTGCACTCGGTATGTTAGTTGCGGCCCTCGGGTTCGTGATTATCACCATTTCTTCAGTCGGTCTGACATCACCTATGGATCTTCAGGAAGGACAGACCCAGAGCATACTCAGTCCGGGCTGGCTCATTTCCACATATCTGACCCTTACTTTCGCGGAACTCCTGCTTTCCCCTATGGGAATCTCCTTCGTGTCAAAGGTCGCTCCGCCGAAGTACAAGGGCATGATGATGGGGTGCTGGTTCGCCGCCACCGCAATCGGCAACTATCTCAGCTCCATTCCTTCAATGCTGTGGAACAGGATTCCGCTCATGTATAACTGGGGAATACTCATCGCCCTCTGCCTCATTGCCGCGCTCATCATGTTCGCCCTGATGAAGAAGATTGAGGCCGCCACGAGATGACGGGGCGCGGAAAAGGCGATCTGCTTCGTTGGCCGGCTTGTCAGTCTTTTTGAGGGTGGCTTCTGAGATAAATTTTGTGGAATCGGAAAAAAATCTTACATTTGCAGCCCATTTGCGGGGAAATGGCTTCCGGGCCAGCCCGCGATGGACTGCAACTTATTTATTAACATTCATTTACAAACAAAATGATTAAACAGTACGAAACCGTTTTCATTGCAACTCCCGTTTTGTCTGATGCTCAGATCAAGGAAGCGGTTGCCAAGT
>CABQAB010000341.1 GCA_902461985.1 uncultured Bacteroidales bacterium
TGAGTCCATGGGGCTTACGCTCGACCAACTGCCGTTCGAATATTTCTATCAACTGTTCTACCCTCAGCCTCTTCCCGAGGACCAGATGGAGACGATGAGCGGCAAAGATGGATATATCCACACTCTGCTGAAAACTGACGCAAACTACAACGAACTTCAGCCGGATACGGAATATTGCTACATCATAGCCATCCCGACCGGAGAAGATGAAAATCCGTACAAACTCGCCTACGCCACCTCAAAGACCGAGGCCGAATACGGAGGAGGCGAGCCGGAGGAAGGCTATGCCGCCTACCTCGGAGAATGGACGCTCACCGGACAGTCCACTGAAGACTACAGCACCTACAAGGACTACCATCTCCGCATCGAAGCCCTGACGCCGAACCGCAGTTTCAAGCTTTATGGATGGGGCAATTCCGAAATCGCACAGAAATATCCTTTTGAGGTCCGATACAATCCGCAGACACAGGAAATCACGATTGAAGGAGAGCAGTTCTTAGGAATCGAAACTGTTGATGCCGGCGGTATGGAGATAATCCTGGCAGGGCTTTTGCCGGCCCGAGGGGAGCTCGTCCTGCTCGACGGGTATTCAGGCCCTATGTTCACCGGAAAAGTCGACGGGAACAGACTGAGGCTTTTCCCTGCAGTCGTAAATGTAGGGGGCTATGATTATAGTTTCCAGACTCTGACATACTTAGGATACAACAACGGCAAGTTCTACGTCCTCGAAGGAGAAGAATACAATCTCGTGAATTTCTTCATCAACCGCGACTCTTCTTCGGCAAAAACGGCGGGTTGTCCTGCGAAAACGAATCTGCAGAATCTGCACGAAGTGGGCATCCTTGATTCCGGCAGACTCCCGCTTAGGCGGCACTGACAGGACCGCGGCAGGATAAAGCAACAGGTCGTATTTCACACGCCACTTTTCTCGCCTCGGCATAGTGAAACTTTGTTTCTCTCTGCTCTCGGCTTATCGAAAAGGTTCGCGCACAGACAAAAGGGGCTGACTAAAAAGTCTGTCATATCGAGCGAAGCCCGAAGGGCGTAGTCGAGATATCTATTGAATATCAATTCTTTCAGAAGATTTCTCCATGCGCTTCGCTTAGTCGAAATGACAATTTCAGGACTTTTTAGTCGGTCTCTTTAATGTGTGTAAGAATCAGTAAAGTCAAAAATCGATGGCAGAGGCCTGCGATATAGTCCTGGACTCTATTCAGCGGACTCTCCCGTTATGTCCCAGCGCCCTCCGGGGCCGAAAAGAAATTCTGACACCTGCGGCATTAGCCCGAGACGGTGGAGCAGGTCCACTGCGGTAATCCTGTCGCGCATATACGGCATAGCCTCGAAAGCCGCCTTCAGTTCCTTTCGGGAAACGCCTATCATCTCCGGCTCATACGGGGCATGGGCTGCGCGAAGACGCTCACGCACATCTCTGTACAGCAGCAACTGCGCCTTCAGGCGGTTGCACATGGATTTCCATTTCATCTTGACCGTCGAAAGTTCCCTTGCAAGTTCCATACGGTCCGGGTATTTTTTCTCAGACTCAGTCAGAGCCTTTTCCAGATGCTCGGGCATATCGGCAAAACGCTGCCGTATTTCCTCCTTCATCACTTCCCGGGACGGCCATGCCGCCACGCAGGCGTCGACATCAATGCTTTCCGGATCCAGTTCGAGCAGATACTCATACACCGAGACCGAAACAAGCGAGCCTATGCCCACCGCAAATCCGTGAGGAACAGGCCTGCCCGGAGAAAGGAAGGATTTTCCGCTCTCAAAACCGGGCACCACCTCAGTTCCGCTATAGCGGAGTCCCGACATTTCCCAATAGTGCCCGAAAAGATGCTCCGTACCGGAAGCCGGACGGCTACTCTGCACGACCTGCATGGCAAATCCACTGAGTATCAACCCATTGGCAAGCAGTTCGATAGCATCCACCTCACCATTATACACGGCCTCAGGTCTGGAAATGGCTTCCATAAGATTGTCCCTCACTATGTCGAACGCCAGTTCATCGATTGGTTCGCAGCCCATATAGTCTGCAACAATCCAGTCAGCCCCGGCGGGAATCTTCGCCACTAAATCAGCAAAGCCGGAGACAGCCAGATATTTAGGGGCTTTGGCTGCGATTGACGGATCTAAGACTATTCCCAAAGCCGCACGGCAGTCGAAAGTCCTTTTGCTGCCGTCTTTCATCACAGAAGCACCGCTCGCCGAGAAACCGTCCATGGACAC
>CABQAB010000342.1 GCA_902461985.1 uncultured Bacteroidales bacterium
CATTTTTTTTTGTTAAAAAGCCGTCCGGGAATTAAACCGAAGGGAGGATGTCGCCACAATCGAACGGCGCATTGCTGAGCCGGCTTCCCTTGTGACATACAACGGCCACACCGCCATAGTACTTTCAATCGAGATGCAGCCGGACAACAATATAGTGGCCTTCGGAAAGGAAGTGGACAGGGTCCTGGACGAATTTATGGCAGACGCCCCGGACAGCATAAAGGTATCGAGAATAACTGACCAGCCGAAAGTCGTGGGGGATTCTGTGTGGTCATTCCTTCGCGACCTCCTGATTTCCATGCTTGTCGTGATAGTGGTGATGCTTCTGCTCTTCCCTATGCGTTCAGCCTTGATTGCCTCTTCGGGAGTCCCGGTCTGCACAGCCATAGCCTTAGCTCTGATGTATCTTTTCGGCATCTGCCTCAACACCGTATCCCTCGCCGCCCTGATTGTGGTGCTCGGTATGATTGTGGACGACTCAATCATCACAATGGACGGCTATATGGACAAATTGGGCAAAGGTATGAGCAGGCTTGACGCCGCCTGTGCAAGTGCGCAGGAACTGTTTATGCCTATGCTGATGGCGACCGTGGCAATAAGCGCAATGTTCTTCCCTATGACCGGAATCATCACGGGCTATCTCGGAGACTTCGTCAAGACCTTCCCTTATGTGATTGCCTTCTCGCTGATGACTTCACTTGCATACGCTGTCTTAGTCGTCCCATCCCTTGAAGTGAAATTCATACGCTCAGCCAAAAGCGGAAAAGACAACATGATAACAAGGATGCAGAACAGAATGTTCAACGCCCTCCAGAAAGCATACGACTTCACTCAGGGCAAATGTTTCAGGCATCCCTATCTGACAGTACTGGCAGGAGTTGCAGCCATCGGACTCGGTGTACTCATGTTCTCACGCATGAATCTCCAGCTTATGCCTATGGCGGCCAGGCCCGTCTTCGCAGTTGAGGTCTATCTCGACCCTACGGCACAAATCAGCCGCACTACCGAAGTCGCTGACTCCCTTGCGAATCTTCTGAGGGAAGACAAAAGGGTGACTTCCGTGACCGAATTCATCGGCACGGGCACACCGCGTTTCCATGCCACCTATTCTCCGATACTTCCGGGACCCAATGTGGCGCAGCTGATAGTGAACACCAAATCCAACAAGGCCACTGAATCTTTCCTGAAAGAGATGGAGAGCCGTTACGAGTACTGGTTTCCGGATGCAGTCCTGCATTTCAAGCAGATGGACTATCAGGGGGTGACTGCACCGGTCGAACTGCAGGTATACGGAGATGACTACCGGAGCATGAAAGCCGTAGCGGACACCATAAAAAACTATATGGCAGGTTTGGATATGCTCAAATGGGTACATTCCGATGCTGACAACATGGTCCCGGCAATAGCCTTGACAATGAATGAAGACGAGGCCCTGCGTATGGGTGTAAACCGTACCCTGATGAACCTTTCCATAGCCGGCGAACTCGGCAGTTTTCCTTTGACAAGCATAAGGGAGGGGGACAGGAGCATACCTGTCAATCTCTATGCGGAAAGTTTCAGCAAAGGCAGCACGTACGAGACCATTTCAGACATAATGGTTCCGTCCGCAGTTCCGGGAGTGTCCGTTCCTCTGCGCCAGGTCGCGGAACTAAGTCCGGAATGGGCGCCCGAATCCCTGACACGCATAAACGGCAAATCTGCCATAGTCATCGGGGCCGACATGAAATTCGGGAAAAGCCAGCCTACGGCCACCAAAGCCATAAAGGGCTTCCTGAAGACCCTCGAACTGCCGGAAGGGGTTGAGGTGAAATTCGGCGGTCTGAACAACGTAAACAAGACCATAGGACCTGAAATAGCCCTTTCTTTCATAGCGGCCGTCTTAGTTCTTTTCTTCTTCCTCGTATTCCATTTCAAGAAAATATCGCTCGCCGTCCTGACCATAGTCCTGAGCACTCTCTGTCTTTTCGGAGCATTTGCCGGGCTCTGGATTTTCGGACTCGACTTCTCGATGACAGCCGTTCTCGGACTCATTTCACTGGTCGGAATCATAGTCAGGAACGGAATCATCATGTTTGAATATGCGGAAGAGCTGCGTTTCGACAAGGGAATGGCTATAAAGGAGGCTGCGGAAGAGGCCGGAAAAAGAAGAATGAGACCTATATTCCTTACCTCGTGTACGACCGCTTTGGGCGTAATGCCTATGATTATAAGCGGCGACCTGCTCTGG
>CABQAB010000343.1 GCA_902461985.1 uncultured Bacteroidales bacterium
CCTGTACAAAGCCCCCGAATCGAGATACAGGAAACCCAATTCTTTGGCGATGCGTTTCGCGAAAGAACTTTTCCCTGTGGACGAATATCCATCTATTGCAATAGTTATTGCCGGAACAGCCTTTATATCCATATACCTATGCTGAAAAATCCATCCCCGACTTCGGGTCATGGGCGACAAAATTAAAAAAAATTGCTCAAAGAGCGAAATTTATCCGCCAAGATGCCATAATTGTCATTTTGACCGGGCGTAGCGCGTGGAAAAATCCAAGGCATTTTGTATCTTTGCTTTTCTGAAACAAGTGCATGCAGATATGAAGATTCTGGTTATTGATGATGAGCGTCCTATACGCAATCTGATGAAAGAAATCCTTGACGACGAAGGCTACGTCACCGATGTCGCCGAAGACGGGGAGACAGGAATGGCAATGGCGGAAAAAGAAAGGTACGATGTCATTTTCTGCGATATAAAAATGCCTAATCTTTCAGGAGAAGAGGTTTTGGACAGGCTGAAAGAAAAGGGCATAGACAGTTCCGTGGTAATGATTTCGGGGCACGGGGATATTGACACCGCCGTCAGCTGCATCAAAAGGGGAGCCTTCGATTTCCTGTCCAAGCCATTGGACCTCAACAGAATACTGATTACCATCAAAAACGCCACGGACAAAAGCAATCTGGTGAGGGAGACCAAGCTTCTGAAGAAGAAAGTCTACGGCCAGGAGATGATAGGAGAGTCGCCTGCAATACTCAAGGTGAAAGAGATGATTGACAAGGTGGCCCCTACGGACGCCCGCGTACTCATCCAGGGCGGGAACGGAACAGGAAAGGAACTTGTGGCAAGGTCGCTGCACCAGAAAAGTATGCGTTCCGCCATGCCGTACATAGAGGTCAACTGTGCGGCCATCCCTTCAGAACTGATTGAAAGCGAACTTTTCGGGCATGAGAAAGGTTCGTTCACTTCCGCTGTCAAACAGCACAAGGGCAAGTTCGAACAGGCAGACGGAGGAACTCTTTTTCTTGACGAAATCGGGGACATGTCTTTGTCGGCACAGGCGAAAGTGCTCAGGGTGCTGCAGGAGAAAAAACTGTCCAGAGTCGGCTCGGACAAGGATATCACAGTGGACGTAAGGGTCATTGCCGCCACCAACAAGAACCTGAAGGAGGAAATCGCAAAGGGAAATTTCAGGGAAGACCTCTACCACAGACTGAGCGTCATCATAATCAATGTCCCTTATCTCGATGACAGGAAAAGTGACATTCCGCTGTTAGTGGACTATTTCATCGGCCAGATCTGCTCGGAGGCAGGAAAAAGCAGGATGTCCATCGATGAGGACGCCATGAAACTGCTGGTTGAAAGAAGCTGGACCGGAAACATCAGGGAATTGAGAAACATAGTGGAAAGGCTGCTGATACTTTCCGGGCCTACAATTACGGCCGAGGACGTGAAAACTTACGCGCTGTAGGGTTTACTACATTCCCGCACATGAAACACAGGGTAGCCACAAACTCTTGAACCACAAGCAACTGAATATATGAAAATCAGTCTGGTTACGATAGGACGCACCGACGTGGACTGGGTGAAAGAGGGGATGCGGATCTATACTTCACGTCTCGGGCACTACTGCACTTTCACCCTGGACGAGATTCCGGAGCTGAAAAACGTGTCCGCTCTATCAAAGGAACAGATAAAAGTCAAAGAAGGCCAGCTGCTTATGAAAAAGATAAGGCCTTCAGACTATGTTGTGCTTTTAGACGAAAGGGGCAGGCAGCAGACTTCGACAGAATGGGCGTCATGGATTCAGAACAGGCTGTCTTCGGGACGGGACGTAGTTTTCGTCATAGGAGGGGCATATGGTTTCAGCCGGGAAGTCTACGACAGGGCCGACGGACTGGTTTCGCTGTCGAAGATGACGTTCTCGCACCAGATGGTCCGGGCAATATTCTTAGAACAGCTCTACCGGGCATTCACCATACTCCGCGGCGAGCCGTATCACCACGAGTAGCCTTTTCCTCAGTTGAAATCCAAATGTCCTTTCCGGTACCGGGCAGCTCTCGGACGACGGGATGAAGGACGGCCTACAAGTAGACAAGTCTTGACAGGCGGGACGGGTCAAAGACGCGGCGGGCCACAGTGAGAATCTGTGCGGAAGTAACCTCGTCGATGAGGCGGCTGACAGTTTCATCGTCATTGATGCGCCCATACACGGCCA
>CABQAB010000344.1 GCA_902461985.1 uncultured Bacteroidales bacterium
ATCTGAAGCCATGGGGGACCAACCATGCGGTCATGATGGCAAAGGATGTCGTCAGTGGACCTTTTGCAGTCATCAACGGGGACGACTACTATGGCAAGGAGTCCTTCAAGGTGCTTGCGGACTGGTTCAGGAAAAACGAAGGTTCAGAAGGAAAATATACGCTCGTCGGGTTCGAACTCGACAACACTCTTTCTGAATCAGGTACGGTTTCACGCGGTATCGGCTCGGCTGACGAAAACGGCTTCCTCACCCATGTGGAGGAACACCACGACATCATCCGCCAGGCAGACGGCCGGATTCACGGCACAAATGCAGCAAAAGAAGAAGTCATTCTCGAAGACAAGGCTCTCTGTTCAATGAATATGTGGGGATTCACCCCTGACTATTTCGAGAAGAGCGAATCACTTTTCGCAGACTTCCTCAGGGAGCATGGAAAAGAACTTAAGTCAGAATTCTACATTCCTTTCGCAGTGGACTGTCTCATCAAGGCTGGAAAGGCAAGCTGCGAACTCATTTCCACCCCTTCACGCTGGTTCGGAGTCACTTACCAGGCTGACCGACAGGGAGTCGTGGACAAGTTCAGGGAATTTGCGGACACTGGAGTCTACCCTACCCCGCTCTACAAATAAGCTTTCCCGCAGGAGAAAAGGAAGTCGAGATGGGATTTTTCAAAACCAGAAGAATCGAAGGCAGAAGAGGGTTCGACCTGTTCGGGATCTTCAAATACTATGTCCCGGGAGCGAGCGGAATCTTCTGGATTCTGATTATGTTCATGTTAGGCGGCATACTCGGGAATGTGGTCACAATCTCGCTGAACGCCTTTGCAGGCCCGGAATTCACCATGAAGTACGGGATGCTGCTGTCCTACCCGCTGATGTTCGTGCCGGTGCTCATGTTTGCGTCGGCAGCGAGCAGGAGGAACGCGCTCACGGAGAGCGGGGTGGCATTGGACAGCAACAATTTCGGCAGACTGCACTGGTGGGGAGCGGCAATAGCCGTCTCTGTGGCTACGGTATGCGCGGCATACATATCGGAAATATTCACGACAATGCTGCCTGCCATGCCAGAGTGGTTAGAGAATATGCTAAAACAGATGACCGACGGGCCACTGTGGTCCACGCTCATCTGCGTCAGTGTTTTCGCACCGCTGTTCGAGGAATGGCTCTGCAGGGGAATGGTCCTGAGAGGACTTCTCCAGAAAACCAGTCCCGCAGTCGCAATCATTATTTCAGCCCTGTTTTTCGCGGTCATCCACCTCAACCCCTGGCAGGCTGTTCCGGCATTCATACTCGGGCTGCTGTTCGGACTGGTCTACTACAAGACCGGCTCGCTCAAGCTGACAATGCTGATGCACTGCGTGAACAACACCCTGTCCACCGTCCTGTCTAAAATCCCTTCGTTTGAAGAAGCCGAGTCTTTCATGGATGTAATGAGTCCGGCAGCCTACTGGTCTGTTTTCGCTGTCTGCGCTGTGGTGCTGGCTGCAGTAGTGGCATACTTCATACTCCTCTATCCTGTCAAGGAAGGGCAGAAAAGCAATTGTGACGTAATTCCGGCCAGAGACTGGAGTACGGAAGAACTATAAAGTATATAATACAATGGATTTTTCAGATATTGCATATTGTTCGGACAAGTACCAGTACACAATGGGAAAGTCCTTTTACGAGAGCGGCCGCAAAGACATCGTCGCCGTTTTCAACCTGTTTTATAGAGTTGCTCCCGAAAACAACAACTGGGCAGTCGTGAGCGGCACTGAAGAAGTGCTGGAAATGGTGCTGTCCATGGGCGGGAAGCCGGAATCATTCTTCGAGAAATTCCTTCCGGGAGATGACTATGCCGATTTCAGGAAATATCTTGCGGCCATGAAATTCACCGGCAACGTCTATGTCATGAAAGAAGGTGAAATCGCTTTCCCGAACCAGCCGGTCGTAATCGTCGAAGCTCCGCTCATTGAAGCACAGGTGCTTGAGACCCCTATGCTCTGCATCATGAACCACCAGATGGCAGTGGCGACCAAGGCTTCGAGAGTATGCAGAAGTACCAACAGGCCCGTGAGCGAATTCGGTTCACGCAGGGCACACGGTCCGTGGGCTGCGACCTACGGTGCGAAAGCCGCCATCATCGCCGGCTGTGCGGGCACGTCCAATGTGCTTACAGGCAATTATTTCGGCTGCGGCTCCACCGGCACCATGGCACACAGCTACGTC
>CABQAB010000345.1 GCA_902461985.1 uncultured Bacteroidales bacterium
CACATCCTGAACCAGACCAAACCTTTTTCCACCGATTTCAATATGATTTCCGGTTCGGACTACGTGACAGACGCCTGGAGTTCAAGGTACACTTCGGATTCGGCGGCCCAGAAAGACGGTTTCATAAGTGCGTATGCATCCAGTGAGGCCAACGAGGATTTCGTGGAACTTCTTTCGATCTATGTGACCAATCCGGCCTCCTACTGGGAGAATATGCTTGCGAACGCCGAAGCCGGGGCTTCAATCATAAACGCCAAGTTCGACATAGTCTACAACTATATGCTCAATTCCTGGGACATTGACCTCAACGAACTGAGGGACATTATCCAGGAGCGTCAGGGCAAACTCGACGAACTTGATTTGGACAATCTTAATTAGTGCACAGAAGAGATGAAAAAAATATTTTATACCGCGGTTCTTGCGCTGCTTACGCTGTCTGTACAGTCCTGTCTGATGGAGGACAAGGATCTTTTCGACCAGTCGGCGGCGGAAAGGCTTGAATCATACATCAACAAGTACGGGGCTATACTGCCTTCTGCCGAAAAAGGCTGGATGCTGGAATACTATCCAGACGAGACCCAGCAGTACGGAGGATATGTCTATGTCCTGAAATTCACGGAAGACGATGTCACCGCACATTTTGAACTGGCAGAAGATGCAGGACATGCAGCCGGCGAGACGGTAACCAGTCTATACAGGATAGTCTCAGATGACAGCGCGGTGCTGACTTTCGATACTTTCAATGACTATATCCATTATTTCGCCAATCCGAATATCAATGACTATGAGGCCAGACACGGGGACTATGAGTTCAATCTCGTGGACATATCCGATGACGGTAACGAGATATATCTCAGAGGGTTGAGGACGGGCAACCACATGACGCTCAGGAAACTGAACATGAGTGCGGAGTCGTATATGCAGAAGATTGCTGCCATGAAATACAATGTGCTTGCCCGCAGGCACACGCTCACTATCGCCGGAGCAAGCAACACGACCTGCGTCTTCGGAAACGGCATCAATACCATAAGATACGCGTACACTGCTGACGGAGTCGAATATTCCGGTGTGATTCCTTTCTGTCACACTGACCTCGGAATCAGGTTCTACGAGCCTGTGGAACTGAACGGTGTTATGTATGAAAGCCTTGTCTACAGTGACGGGATTCTGTCATCCAACGACGGAAGAGTGTTCATACAGATGGGCGCGAAACCATCTGGGAATTGATGAAGGCAGTTTTAATTTCATTGATTATACTTATTGCGGCCGCAGGATGCAGCACCTTTGTTCCGGAAGAAACGGACGGGGTGCTGCTTGACCGTGTGGCCGACTCCAAAATCATCGGCAGGGGCGTCCAGGCGTATGCCGGTAAAATAATCGTCAATGTGGACGATGAGACCGCAGTGGAACTGGAGACGGGGGATATGTCCTTTCTGGAAGAACTTGAAGGGAACTTAGGTGCGGTTTCGGCAAGAAGAGTGTTTCCGCCTGTGCCGCGGACGGAGGATAAGGCAAGGCGGTACGGACTTCACAAATGGTATGTCCTCGGGCTTGAGGACGGTACTGATATAGAAACAGCCGCTGGCCTGCTCGCCGGACTCGGACGGGTGAACAAAGTCCAGTTATGCACCGTTATGCGCAAGGCTTCCGACGGGGTGTCTCATCCATACGTTTGCGCCGGCACAAAATCGTTTACTCCGGTAACGGAGGTCATGAATGACCCTTACGGCGGGGACCAGTGGCATTATGCCAATGACGGGGACAGCCGCATTGCCCCAACGGCCGCCGCCGGAGCGGACATCAGCCTGACGGATGCGTGGAGGCTATGTTCGGGAGACCCGTCCGTAATCGTGGCAGTGCTGGACGAAGGTGTGCAGTATAGCCACCCTGACCTTGCCGGCAACATGTGGCTGAACCCTCATCCGGGCTCAGACGGGTATGCTGATGACAACTTCGGTTACAATTTCGCCGGAAGCGGACGGATTTCATGGAATACCATGGGCAGTTCAGGCCACGGGACACATGTGGCAGGCACAGTGGCCGCTGTGAACAACAACGGTACCGGTGTATGCGGTGTCGCCGGAGGCAACGGCTACGGGAACGGCGTGCGGATTATGTCCTGCCAGATTTTCGACGGGTTTTCCGGAGGCACTCCGGATGTGGTCGCGGAGGCTGCGAAATATGCTGCCGACCATGGTGCATCC
>CABQAB010000346.1 GCA_902461985.1 uncultured Bacteroidales bacterium
GGAAGCAGGGTCCGCACCCATATCCTGTTTCACTATATCCGCACCCGAACGCTCCGCCCAGATGGTCAGCTGTTCCACTGCCGCCGCACGGAACGTATCCGCCGCTCCCAGGACCACTTTCTTGCCCTGAGAAACTAACTTTGACGCCAATTTGCCGATTGTCGTAGTCTTTCCGACGCCATTCACGCCGACGACTAAAATCACATAAGGTTTTTTGGAAGAATCGATTATCTGCTCAGACGGCGATTCGGCAACATCCATCAGCATGCTTATTTCATCCTGAAGCATGCCGGCAAGTTCCTCCAACGAGACATAACGGTCACGCGCGACCCTCTCCTCCAAAGCATCAATCAGCTTCAAAGTGGTATCCACTCCCATATCCGTCTCGACCAAAGCCTCCTCTATCGCATCCAGCAGGCCGTCATCCACTCTGCTCTTTCCAGCAATGGCCCGCGAAAGTCTCTCGAAGAAGCCCTTGTTGGTCTTCTGCACCCCTCTGTCAAATATACCCATATCCGCAAATTCTTTTAATCTGCGAAATTACAAATTTATTCTCACAAATTAAAACTGCGGATGCGGAGTAAAGCCGGGTAAAGCATACAAGGGCACTGCAGTCCACTACCATAAGTCTCAGTTTGTCCAGTTGAAAATTATTCGAAAATTATCCGCTGAAAATTTCATTCAGCGGATAATTTTGTTTTCCTTTGTGGTGCGAATGGAAGACTTGGGGGATGATAAATCTCTCAAAAATGACAAAACAAAAAATTGACAGCCCCGAAATGCTGACCGCAGCCAGGGGCATCCGCGAAGGACAGAAGTATGTCAACCTCATGTGGGACGCTGGATTCAAAGCGGTCTACGCCGACCGGCAGAACAAGCCGCTTCTCATTTCACTGCTTAACATGGTCCTGCCCGATGACGTGAGGGTGCATGACATTACCGACTACCTTGACAGGGAGCAGAGTCCGGACACGGTCTACGGGAAAAAGGTTATCCTCGACCTGGTCTGCAGGGATTCGGAAGGAAACATCTTCTCGGTGGAGGTGCAGCGCCTCTTGGACAGGCATTTCTTCAAGCGTTGCGTCTACTACGGTTCGAGACACTACAGCAACCAGCTCAGGCGCGGCCAGAAGTATGGGACTCTGAATCCGGTGTACGTGATTGCGTTCCTGGAGGAGAAGATAGTGCACGAGGACGAATCGCTGTGGGACAGCGACAACCTTATCTCGTGCTACCGTTTTGCGGAAAGGCGTACCAACGAGGAGGCTGATTCAACAATTATGATTACCTTTGCGGAGTTAGGGCGTTTCACGAAGCGGGCGTGCGAGTGTTCGACGGAGCGTGACAAGGTGTTCTACTGGTTCAAGCACAGCTGGATGTCGGACTTTCTGCCGGAGTACCCGGACGGAGGGAGCGGAACTGTGACGGAGCTTGTCCGTGCAACGGAGATAGCGGCGTTCAGCCCTGAAAAGAAGGCGATATACGACAGCGATATTATGAATGAGCTTGACATAATCAACAACCAGCAGATCCTCTACGAGCAGGGTCTTGCTGAAGGTGTGCAGAAAGGACGCGAAGAAGAACGCGAGGAAGTCGCAAAGAAACTTCTGGATAAGATGGACATCGATGAAATTTCTGGAATCACTGGTTTGAGCAGAGAACGCGTGCGGGAATTGGCATCTCTCCAACAGGCTTTGGCATAATAGCAGAAGAACTTCTGCCGTTGGTGGCATTTCTGCACCCCTCTGTCAAAAAAAACAGTGGATGCATGGTCAATCCGAGTAAAGCATACAAGGGCACTGCAGTCCACTACCAGAATAGGAAAGTTGATGGAATAAGATTGAAAATTATCCGCTGAAAATTTCATTCAGCGGATAATTTTTCGTAAAACTTTCTCCCGAAGAGGGAGCGGCTCACGGTCTTTTATCCGAATGTCCACAAACCGCAGAACCACATCCCCGGCAGGCTACGGGCGGGTGAGGCGGAGGGCGAAACCGCCGCCGGCGGCCATCTTGATACGGAGAACGCCAGAGACAGGCGAGACTGTGCGGCGATAGTCTTCCGCATGACGGTCTGCATTCACGCCGTCGGCGAAGATTTCCGCGACGCATTCCTGCAGGCCTAAACGGTTTAGATCGATTTCTACTGTGCAGGATTTCTGACCGCAGATACCTCCCGCGTACCAGGTGTCCCCT
>CABQAB010000347.1 GCA_902461985.1 uncultured Bacteroidales bacterium
TCTGCGGAGCCGTATCCTTCCATATCTGGAAATGAAGCTGTGTTTCCTTGTTGATTGTGTCCACTACGCCGATTTTCTGGCCTGTCCTGACTTTCTGTCCGGCCTTCACGCTCACGTTGCGCAGCTTGCAGTAGAAAGAGAAGTAGTTGCCATGCTGGATGAGCACGCACTGGTTGTAGCCAGGCATCACGAGCACCTGTTTCACCACTCCGTCGAACACGCAGTTCACCGCCTCTCCCTTTTTCAGGGCTATGCCTATGCCGTTGTTCTTCGGCAGCTTGACGTTTTTGTAGACAGGATGGTATCTCTCCCCGAAAGGTTCGACGACAGGTCCGTCAGCGGGCCACGGCAGCTTCCCCTTGTTTTTCGAGAACTCGGCAGCCAATGCCATGTCTATTTCTGTCTTGCCCGAAGATTTGCCCCCGCCCTTCATGGCTTCTCGCACGATACGCGCGATTTCCCTGTCCAAGGCCTCGACTTCTTTCTTTTTCCGTGCGAGTTCCTTCTGGTAGCGGCTCTTTTCCTTTTTGATGTCGGATACAAGTTTCTTCGACTCTTTCTGCTCGCCGGCGAGACGGTCAAGTTCCTTTCGCGACTCCTCTATCTGCGCCTTCTGCTCCGCTTTCAGTCCCTGCAGTTCCGTTTTCTGTCTGAGAAGTTCCTCCTGCCTGGCCTCTAACTGCTTCGCCTGGGTGTCAATCTGTGTAGCCAGACTCTTGAAATAGCCGTAACGTCTGTACGCCTGCGAAAGACCGTCGCTCGAAAGGATATACATATACCATATTCTCGCATCACGGTTCTTGTACGCCCCCAAGACAAGGCGGTCGTAATGGGCGGCCAATGTGTCGTAACTCGCCTGCAATGCGTTGATTTCCTTTTGTTTGAGATATATCCTGTCCGAATATTCCCTTTCCTTGCGCCTGCTGTTGTCTAAAAGTTTCTGACGGTTGGAAATCTTTTTCGAAACCAGATTGAAGCTGGTCATCGCGCTCCGTCCTCTCGCATCGGCGGAAGAAAGCTGGCGGTTGATCATCTCGATTTCCCTTTCCAATTTCTCTTTCTGCTCTTTCTGTGCAGAAGTGTCCTGGGCGGCGAGGTGCAGCGGCAGCAGCAATGTCAGTGCCATCAGGTATAATTGAACGGTTCGTCGGCCCATGGTCTATTTCTTCTGGTTCTGCTTCCTTTCGGCTATCCTCTCGTCAAGGTCGGGAATCTCTCCGTTGTTCTTTTCCTGCGCCTTGTACCAGTACAGGTATGCCAGGTCATATTCTCCCAAATCATACAGGACCTCGGCGTAATGGTCCATTATCACCGCGCTGTCCTTGCCTCCGTAAAGCATTGCGTGTTTGAAGAACGGTTTAGCCTCTAAGGACTTGCCCTGAAGATACAGAATCCATCCGAATGTGTCGAGGTAGGTGGCATTGTCCGGTTCGGCTTCGATGGTTTTTTTGCTCATCGCATACGCCTTTTTCAGATTCTTCTTCTCTACGGAAAGGTAATAGGCATAGTTGTTCAGGACATAGATGTAGTCGGGATTGTATTTCAGGGCTTTCTCGTATGCCTTGAAGGCATTCTTGGACTGATTCATCCGGTAATAGGCATCGCCCATGGTTGAATAATAGGAAGCCATGTCGGCGTTGTCTGCGGTAGAGTTACGTATCAGCTTTTCGCAGAGCTGCACCACTTTGTCATATTCTTCCAGATAATTGTAGCCCACTCCGGCAAGCATCATGAAATCGGGGATGTCCGGACGATCTAATGCCGCCTGCGACCCCACATCCGCCAGTTCCTGCCATTTTTGGGAATACATCAGGCTGTAGAGGTAGGTGGCGAGCAGTTCAGGTTTGTCAGGATGGAGATCTGCGTTGAGTTTGAACAGTCCTTCGGCAACTTCCTGCCGCTGCGTACCGTAGTAGTAGCCTGCCGCAGTGGAAATCACGGCACTGTCGGTCGGATGCTTGCGGAAACAGATGGCCACCGCCGTGTCAATGCGCTCCCGGAACGAAGAAATGAATTTCGGGTCTGATTTCTGGGTGAGGGCGGCGAGATATTCGGCTTTCGCGATTCCGGGCAGGTTGTCCACTTCGAGATACTGGTTGAGAAGAGGGAAATACTCGTCATATTTTCTGGTCATCCTGTATGCCTCGGCCTTTCCGAGCAGGGCGGGGGAGAAGTCCTTGTCAATGG
>CABQAB010000348.1 GCA_902461985.1 uncultured Bacteroidales bacterium
TCATCAGTCATTTGCCACCGGCAAACTCCTTCTTCTAAAAGACATCTATCCTCAAAAATCTTATTCAAATTGAAACAGCTTATTTTTTAATGCTTACTGAGTGGTCTCATTTGCCTTTTATTTGTCTTTCCGGCTTGACATACTTCAGGCCAGCCCACAAAATTACGCATTTATTGTTTATCGGAAAATTTTTATAGTAAAAAGTTGAGCCATTCTTTTTCAGAGAGGTGTCGGTCTTAAAAAAAGAAAGAAAAAGGGGCAAATGGCTGAAAAACAACTGTTTGTCCTTTCCTCTTTTTCGATTTCTTTTTCGATTCTTTTATTTTCTGCCATCGTTTAGGAAGTAAATCCTGTTGGTCTTTGCGCCTTCTGTATGCAGTTCTCCGTTAACCATGGAATACACCATTTTTCTAACTTCTTTCAAATCTACATCAGGTATTCTGGATGAAATATCGGAAATTTTCGAGCCGGGATGCTTCTTCAAATCTTCCTTTATCAATGCCTTCAGAGCATACGGCTCTATCGTCTTGAGTGAAGTCTTTATGTTGGCCTTCGAGTTTTTGATGAGTTGAGGGTTGACCTGGAACTGGTTTGCCTTGCCCTTTCCTGATTTGGTGATAAGGCCATCGGCGAGAATCTTGTCAACATAACTCCTCAACCTGTCGTCTCCGGTGAGTTGAAGTTCTTTTGTCAGCTGGGTGGAATAGATTTTTCGCTCTCGAGCGATGATACCGAATGCTATGAATGATTTCTGGGTGAGTTGGTAGTTCTGCATCACATAGTCAAGCAGTGGTAGCAGGTCAATGTTGATTATTTCCGCCATCTGTGTGACTCTGAATTCGTTGTAGGAGGAGTCCACCATAGGTGGTAATTTGGCCTCCTTGGCATTGAGTTCATAAATTAAGTCATAGCCGGAGCCTTCTCCCTCCATGAGTTCGAGTGCGCTCATTATCTCAATCATGTTGGGATTGCGGCGGTGCTTTGTATGGAGAATATTTTCTTTTGAAATGCCCAGTGGTAAGCCACCAGGGTTGGATATTTCCAGACGATCAGTGTAAACCTTGATCATTATGTCGTCAGAAATCGTATAGCTCTTGTGCGCAAATGCGTTCACGAACAATTCTCGGAGCAATTTCGGATTGTAGTGGCGAATCTGCTTTCTGAACAGCCCGTTCGGGAACTCGTAAGAATATGTCAGTTCAACGGCTTTCTGTTCGATGTCCAGCAGGAGCTCTTTCGGATTCATCCTGAGGTCGTGCCACTCTTCTTTCCGGACTTTTTCCTCCATCGCATTATAAACGATGTACTGAACGGTCAAGGGATAGCATAATCCGGCGCGTTGTTTGGGCGTTCCGAGCCATATAATTCCGAGATTGGTCAGTTTTTCCCCGTCAATCAGATGATAATTCTCTGCTATTTCAAAGTCATCAAGTTGTTTGATATGGTTCTTTACGCGCGGTGAGTTGCGGATCTCTGTTGCAAATGCCTTGAGGTTGTCAAAGACGGCGTTCTCGTTCCAGAAATATTTTGTTGGATTAATTTCCCATTGATATGAACCCTTTTCTTCGGCCAGGCGCTGGATGTCTTCCGTTCTTACGGGCTCGCACTTATCTGCGATGCGGACGAATAACTTGCCGCTGGAGGTCGAAGCTATGGTCTTCATGCTTGGGTGTACATAGATAACGAAGTATTGGCTTCCATTCTCATCAGAGAGGATATTGGATGCGGACATGAAAACACTGAAACAGAGGCTGCGGAGTTTTGTGACAGCTTTATTCTGCTCGTCAGTGCTTATTGTCTGGTCGGGGCCTACTGATAGAGTCTTGTCGTCAATCCCTATGAATATCTGACCGCCCTGTGCATTGGCTAATGCAACGCATGTTTCAGAAAGCTCTCTGAATCCTTTGTCGCCGGTGCGTATCTTCTGAATACTTTTGTATTCAATGTTTTGGTCCTCTGTATTAAACTTCATGGCCGATCCCGTTTATGTCTCTTGCAAATTTAATCATTTTCTCTCGAAGGAAGGTCGGATTCTGTATTCTTATGGCAAATACCCCTCTGGATATGTCCTATAAGGGCTCCACCCCTCGGGGGTAGTGCGAGTCCGAGTCTCGTCCATTGCTGATATGTTTGCAGAAAGAGTTGTAGGACTCGGAGCACGAGTGCGACTCAAGGGGTC
>CABQAB010000349.1 GCA_902461985.1 uncultured Bacteroidales bacterium
GTACGGCCTGTACCGCCGCCTGATGCAACCGAGAAATACGGTTTGCCGGCGAGGACACGCTCTTTCTTGTAAGTACCTGCAACAGGATGCTGGAAACGGGTAGGATTGGTGGAGTTTCCTGTGATGGAAACGTCTACGCCCTCATGCCACATGATTGCGACACCCTCGCGTACGTCGTCAGCGCCATAGCATTTCACCTTTGCACGCGGACCGTCGCTGTAGGCAATCTCGCGTACAACCTTGAGTTCGCCCGTGTAGTAGTCGAACTGGGTCTGGACATAAGTGAATCCGTTGATACGGGAAATGATCTGGGCAGCGTCCTTGCCGAGACCGTTCAGGATGCAGCGGAGAGGCTCCTTGCGCACCTTGTCTGCCTTTGCGGCAATCTTGATTGCACCCTCGGCGGCAGCGAATGACTCGTGGCCTGCAAGGAAAGCGAAGCATTTAGTCTCCTCACGGAGAAGCATGGCTGCGAGGTTTCCGTGTCCTAGACCTACTTTACGGTCGTCTGCAACTGAACCCGGGATGCAGAATGCCTGGAGACCGATACCGATGGCCTCTGCTGCCTCTGCTGCATTTTTGCAACCTTTCTTGAGTGCGATTGCCGAACCTACGACATAAGCCCATTTTGCATTCTCGAAGCAGATAGGCTGGGTCTCTTCACAAGTCTTATAAGGGTCAAGACCATACTGATCGCAGATTGCGTTGGCTTCTTCGATATCCTTGATACCGTTTGCATTGAGTGCGGCGAGGATCTGTTTGATACGGCGATCCTGGCTTTCGAATTTGACTTCTCTAATCATAGTCCTGTCCTCCTCTTATTCGTGACGTGGGTCAATGTATTTAACTGCACCGGCCTCTTTGGTGAAGCGTCCGTAAGTTCCGGTAACCTTCTTCAGAGCTTCGTTCGCATCCGTACCCTTCTTGATTTCGTCCATGAATTTGCCGAGGTGTACGAATTCGTAACCGCAGATCTGGTCATCCTTGTCAAGGGCGAGAGTCTTGATGTAGCCTTCGGCCATTTCAAGATAGCGAGGCCCCTTGGCGAGAGTTCCGTAAAGGGTGCCGACCTGGCTGCGGAGACCTTTTCCAAGGTCCTCAAGGCCCGCACCAATCATAAGACCTCCCTCAGAGAAAGCAGACTGCGTACGTCCGTAGACAATCTGGAGGAAGAGTTCGCGCATGGCCGTGTTGATTGCATCGCATACGAGGTCTGTGTTGAGAGCCTCGAGAATGGTCTTGCCCGGAAGAATCTCTGAAGCCATGGCAGCCGAATGAGTCATGCCGGAGCAGCCGATAGTCTCGACGAGAGCCTCCTGGATGATGCCGTCCTTCACGTTGAGAGTCAGTTTGCAGGCGCCCTGCTGCGGAGCGCACCAGCCGATACCGTGAGTCAGGCCGGAAATGTCAGTGATTTCCTTTGATTTCACCCATTTTCCCTCTTCAGGAATCGGAGCCGGACCATGGTTGGGTCCTTTTTTTACGCAGCACATCTGCTGCACTTCGTGTGAATAAACCATAATATAGTCTATAATTTTTAGTTGTGAATATCCTGTAATCTTCAAAAATATTTTTTCGTATTACCTAAGTAATCTTCAAAAAATAACCTGCCTCACCAATGAACATCTTTTTGGTCTATATCCCTTTTCTCATCAGTCATTTGCCACCGGCAAACTCCTTCTTCAAAAAGACATCTATCCTCAAAAATCTTATTCTTATTTGATGCAGTTTATTTTTTACATATTACTAAAATTCCAAAACTTGGCAAATATAGTAAAATAATAGTATTTTTGTAAACGCTTCCCGTAAACGGAAGAAACAATTTCAAACAAAATGACAAAAACATGGAAAGCATGACACTTCCTGAAAGCTTTTATAAAGAAGAAATCCGCTCAGGATATAGAGTGTCAGCGAAAATGAAGAAAGTCTGGGCATGCGAACTCCAGCTGCTCGGACAGTTCCGGGAAGTATGCGAAAAACATTCTCTCAAGTTCTGGATTGATTCCGGCACACTGCTCGGAGCGGTACGCCACGGCGGTTTCATCCCATGGGACGATGACCTCGACGTGGTCATGCTGAGAGAAGACTACGACAGGCTGCTCGAGGTAGCCGATGATGAATTCAAGTCTCCGTACATATTCCAGACAGCCTACAACCAGAGGGATTTCGTCCGCGGAC
>CABQAB010000350.1 GCA_902461985.1 uncultured Bacteroidales bacterium
CTACCACGATGCGGCTCGGGTAGAGGTTGTCATACAACGCCTTGGATTCGCGGAGGAATTCCGGGGCGAAGATGATGTTCGGAGTGACTACGCGCATGGTGCCGTCAGAGAGACGCTCGCGATAGGAGAATTTCTCCCTGACACCGGCCGTATAGCCGACCGGCACCGTGGATTTTATGACCATCACAGCCTCGGGGTTCACCTTGAGGACCAGCTCAATCACCTCCTCGACATGGGAAGTGTCGAAAAAATTCTTTTTGCTGTCATAATTCGTCGGGGCGGCTATGACCACGAAATCCGCGTCGGAGTAGGCCTTTGCGCCATCAAGAGTGGCTGTGAGGCCGAGTTTCTTTTCGGCAAGATATTTTTCTATATATTCGTCCTGAATCGGCGACTTGCGGTTGTTGATGAGAGCCACCTTTTCAGTAATGACGTCAACGGCAGTCACCTGATGGTGCTGTGACAGGAGGGTGGCGATACTGAGACCGACATAGCCCGTTCCCGCAACAGCGATTTTCAAATTCTGTATATCTTTCATCTGTAAACTTTTTTTCTTAACCCGCCATAGCGAATCCCTCCATAAGATGGAAGCAACCGGCGGCCCTATGCGTCCAAAACCTCGTATTTCGAGTGACGGCTATGGTATTCAGGGACTATTTCCTTCATTATCCTGACGATGGCCATGTCATCGAAAGATGAAGATGCGGCAAGCAGCCTCTCCTCATTTCCGCAGGCCGTACGGTAGTCATATTCCCTGACCTTGGCGACCATGATTTTGGAATTGGTGGTAGGGAGAGTGGATTCCTTGTCATTGAGGACTTCTTCATACAGCTTCTCCCCGTCCCTGAGTCCGGTAAACTCGATTTTGACGTTCTTTGCTCCGGACAGGGCTATCATCCTGCTGGCAAGGTCCACTATCTTCACCGGTTTGCCCATATCGAATACGAAGATTTCACCGCCCTTGCCCATGGTTCCGGCTTCGAGGACGAGCTGGCAGGCTTCAGGGATGAGCATGAAATAGCGGATTATGTCCGGATGTGTCACAGTGACAGGCCCTCCGGCGATAATCTGCTTCCTGAACAGAGGTATCACGGAACCGTTAGATCCGAGGACATTACCGAAACGGGTAGTCACGAACTGGGTCACGCCTTCGACTTCGCCTTTCTGAATGGCCGCATTGAGCGACTGGCAGTAGATTTCACAGATACGCTTGCTGCAACCCATCACATTGGTCGGGTTCACTGCCTTGTCTGTGGAAATCATCACGAATTTGCCTGTGCCGTATTTGACCGAAAGGTCAGCGATTACCCTTGTGCCATAGATATTGTTCTGGACAGCAATGGCCGGATTGTTCTCCATCATTGGCACGTGCTTGTAGGCCGCAGCGTGGAAAACATATTCAGGTCTGTGCTCCCGGAAGATTTTTTCCATGTGTTCGCGGTTGGTGATGCTTGTGACTATGGTTTCATTCCTGATTCCCGGAAAGTCTTTGGCCATCATGAGCCTTATGTCGTGCATCGGGGTCTCGGCCTGGTCGATGAGAATCATTTCCGCCGGAGCGAACCGTGCAATCTGGCGCACCATTTCCGAACCTATGGAACCGGCTGCACCGGTTATAAGTATGCGTTTGCCGGACAGACACTCCCTGATGGATTTGACATCGATGCTGATTTTGTCCCTCGGAAGCAGGTCCTCGATCTCGACCTCACGGAACTGTTCGTGAGTAAGGTTTTCAGAGCTCTCGTCATATTCCACACCGTCTGACATCATGAAGATTTTGATGCCGGCAGATATGAATTCGTCCACCATCTCGTTGTTGGAACGGAATATTTCGCTTTTCAGAGGAGAGACGAGCAGAGCCCTGACACCTTTCGAAGCCAGTTTGCCGGCTATGCCCTTTTCATTGATATAGACCGGTTTGCCCATCAGATAGGCTCCTTTCATCTCCTGTCCGTCGGATATGAAGGCGCAGAGGGAATATTTCTTGTTCTTTACGGCCACAATGCTCTTGGCGACGCTCACGCCGCCTGCCTTGGTGCCATAGATGGCTACGGGAAGTGCGTTGTCAAGATGGAATGAGTCGAACAGACGCTTCACCAGTATCCTCTCACACCAGAGGAGCAAAGTGCTGACTGCAAACATAACTGTGACGGAGATATTCGTT
>CABQAB010000351.1 GCA_902461985.1 uncultured Bacteroidales bacterium
GTGGAGAGATCTTATTACTTGATTGCTAATCAATAGATGCCTCGACTATGCCCTTCGAGCATCGCTCGACATGACAGACTTTTTGGTTGGCCTCACTCGCGAAGCTCGGTCGAGATGACAGGCATTGAGTCACCCCCCCTTCGACTGCCTGTGGCTGCGTCAGATCAGGGGTTCGCCGGTCATCGCTGCCGGCTGAGGAATGCCCATGAGTTTGAGTATGGTCGGTGCGACATCCGCAAGTTTTCCGTCCTTGACTGATTTTACTTCATCGCCGGCATTGATGACGATGAACTGCACGGTGTTGAGCGAATGGGCCGTGTTCGGCGTGCCGTCGGTGTTCACCGCATTGTCGGCATTGCCGTGGTCGGCTGTGAGCAGTATCGCATATCCCTGTCTGATTGCAGCCTCGACCACTTTCTCGACGCATTTGTCTATTTTTGCGACTGCCTTGCAGATGGATGTATATACTCCCGTGTGGCCCACCATGTCTCCGTTCGCGAAGTTCAGGATAATCATGTCCTCTTTGCCGGTCTCGATTGCTTCAACGAGTTTTTCAGTAACTTCGGTCGCACTCATTTCCGGCAGAAGGTCGTATGTAGGCACTTTCGGAGAGTTTACAAGGATTCTGTCCTCGTTCTCGAACTGGGCCTCGCGTCCGCCGTTGAAGAAGAATGTCACATGGGCATATTTCTCGGTCTCGGCTATTCTGAGCTGCCTTTTTCCGGCTTTCGCTACTGTCTCGCCAAGAGTGTCCTCGACATTTTCCTTAGGGAAAAGGATGTGAACGCCGCTGAACGAAGCATCGTATGGAGTCATGCAGCAGTAGTAGAGAGGCAGTTTGTGCATACCTTCTTCCGGCATGTCGTGCTGCGTGAGCACCGAGGTAAGTTCCCTCGCACGGTCGTTGCGGAAGTTGAAGAATATCACCACGTCTCCTTCAGCGATTTTGCCGACAGCCTCGCCGTTCCCGTCAGTGATTACTGAAGGTTTGATGAATTCGTCGGTAACACCCTCGTTGTAAGAGTTTTCTATGGCTTCGGCCGCTGAAGTGGCCTTGATTCCCTCTCCGTTGACAAGCATGTCATAAGCCTGTTTCACGCGGTCCCATCTCTTGTCGCGGTCCATTGCATAGAATCTTCCGCAGATTGAGGCGACCTTTCCGCAGGTCTTCGCCATTTCGGCTTCCAGCTCCTCTACGAAGGCTTTGCCGCTCTTAGGGTCGCAGTCACGGCCATCCATGAAGCAGTGGACGAACACGTCTTCGAGACCGTACTCCTTTGCGACTGCAAGGAATTCGTATACATGTGCAAGTGATGAGTGCACGCCTCCCATTGAAGCGAGGCCCATGAGGTGGAGCTTTCTGCCGTTAGCCTTTGCGTAATCGTAGGCGGCCTTGATTTCGGCATTTTCAAGCAGCCTGTGCTCACGGCAGGCCATGTTGATTTTTACAAGGTCCTGGTATACAACGCGTCCTGCGCCGAGATTGAGGTGTCCTACCTCTGAGTTGCCCATCTGTCCGTCAGGCAGCCCGACATATTCGCCGCAAGCCTGCAGATGGCTGAACGGATATTTCGCACGCAGAGAATCTATGTAGGGTGCTCCCTGGGTGTAGATTGCATTTGTCCAGTCGTGTTTTCCCTCGCCCCAGCCGTCGAGAATCATTAAAAGAACTTTTCTGTCCATGATTTAGATATTTTATTTCATTACTTTTATTTCGTAAATTTGCAACCTACAAAGATAGTGATTTATGTCGAGAAAAAAGAGATTCGGGGCGCGCAAGTCCCGCGAAAAGAAACAGCTGAAGGTTTTTGAAGGAACAGTCCAGATGACCCGTGAGGGTTTTGCTTTCATTGTAGTTGAAGGCGAAGAAGATGATATATTCGTGAGAGCCAACAAGTTGGGAGGTGCTCTCCATGGCGACCGCGTGAGCGTTGCTGTGACGAGGGAGAAGACGGAAAGGTCGAAGAGGGAAGGATATGTATTAGGAATCGTAGAGCGTTCATCGCGTCCTTTCGTGGGGGTTCTGCATGTTTTTGACGGCCAGGCCTGGGTGCTGATGCAGAGCCGTACAATGCCGTATGACATAATGGTTTCGGACCTGGAGAAACATCCAGGAACGCCGAAGCATTTCAAGAAGCGGACTCTCGGTTATTACGCTTGT
>CABQAB010000352.1 GCA_902461985.1 uncultured Bacteroidales bacterium
ATTGCGCATGAAATCGGAGCATCCTTGTCCCTTACGAACTGCCCGACGTTGAAACCGTAGCTCTCCTCTCCGCCGCATACGAACTCACCGCCGTCAACTTCATTGCGCCGTACAATGTCAGCGATATATTTAAAGCCAGTGAGCACATTGTAGAGTTTTACACCGTATTTGTCGCAGATGGCCCTCAGCAATTCTGTGGTGACTATAGTCTTCACGCAGTAGTTCCTGGAACTGAGTCTGCCGAGCTCCGAACGGCGGCGGAGAATGTAATACGTAAGGATGGAGCCTGTCTGGTTGCCGTTGAGCAGCACCATCCTGCCATCATTGTCGCGCACCGCTATTCCCACACGGTCGGCATCGGGATCCGTAGCGAGTACGAGGTCCGCATTCTCGCGGTCAGCCACCTCTACTGCCATCGACAGAGCCTCTCCGTTTTCAGGGTTCGGAGACTTGACCGTAGGGAAATTTCCGTCGCTGACGTCCTGTTCCGGCACGTGATAGATGTTCCTGAAACCGATTCTGTCCAGAAGGGCCGGAACGATTCTGACTCCAGAGCCATGGAGAGGAGTGTAGACAATCTTCATATCCTTATGTCTTTCAACAGATTCTGGAGAAAGCATGAGAGTAGTGACGGCGTCCATATATGCCTTGTCCATTTCAGCTCCCATAAGGGTGATTTCAGCGCATTTGTCCCCTGCCTCGAACTTGACCATTGAAGGGTCCGTGATGGCATTCACTTCAGCGACAATGTCCTTGTCGACAGGCGAGATAATCTGTGCCCCGTCGCTCCAGAACACCTTGTAGCCGTTATACTCCTTAGGATTGTGGGAAGCCGTAATCATGACCCCGGCAGTAGCCTTTTTCTCCCTGACTGCGAAACTCAGAAGAGGAATAGGACGGAGACGGTCATAAAGCCACACCCTTATACCGTTATTGGCCAGAACCTCGGCAGTAATCTTCGCAAACTCTGCACTGTTGTTGCGGCTGTCGAAGGAAATGCAGACGGAAAGCTCTCCCTTGACGTTTTTGAGAATATAGTTGGCGAGTCCCTGAGTGGCCATACCCACGGTGTAACGGTTCATGCGGTTTGTACCGACTCCCATGATGCCGCGAAGTCCGCCTGTACCGAATTCGAGCCTGCGGTAAAAAGCATCCTCCAGAGCCGCAGTGTCCCCTGAATCGATCAAGGCATGAATTTCAGCCTTGGTCTGCTCATCGTAATCGCCCAAAAGCCAGGACTTGGCGTTTTCCATGTAATCCATAGTAGAAGTTTTGAATTTGTGTATAACAATTATGTGTATTCAACAGTCTCATGTAATGAGACAAATATAGCAAACTATTGAAAAATAGACAACGGTTTTCATATTACTAAATTATTTCCGCAGCCATAAGTACCTTTCCTCCCGCCTTTTCCGCTCCCAGGGCAAAAATGCGGATATTGTCCGACGGGCGGCAGCCCAATTTGTTTCTGAGTTCCTCGGAACTGAAATGGACATCACGTGCGAGTGTTTCAGCCTCAGGGTATTTCCGTCTGAACGACTTGATGGAGCTGCCGGAAAGGACAGCGGTTTCGAGAATGCGGGACAAACGTCCGCTCCGGAGTATGGGAGAATCTCCAAGCAGTTCGAGCTTCTCAGGCGTGATTATATAGAAATGCGAATTGTTTCCCACGCAACCTGCACCGAGAATCTCTGAAAGCAGACCGAAGCAGCCCGCCTTCATCATGGCCTTTGACGGTTCAAACAGATAATTTCCGGCCGCAAGGTCATCCAGGCCTGCAAGTGCCGGAGGAGGAAATGCTGACGAAGATGAAAACGACATCAGAGCCTCGTCTCCGGCATCAAGATCCACGACCTCGATAAGACAGTCTCCTTCGTAGTCCCTGCGCAGAACGAGAAGTATTTCCCTGCACTCCCCTGCGTATTCCACGACCTGCAGACGTTCGCAGTTCTTCAGTCTGGAAAGCAGCATGGAGATATCTGCCATAGGTGAAAGCTTCAAAAGAATCAGCGGGGAGATTTCAAAGAGGCTTTCTTTGAGCCTGGTTATATCCGGGGAGCAGTCTTCGAGCAGAAATACCTTCCTGCCGGTTCCGTCCCTTCTGGCGCTATTTCCACAGAGTGCGGTTTCTCATCCC
>CABQAB010000353.1 GCA_902461985.1 uncultured Bacteroidales bacterium
CTCGTTCGGGCGGCTTTGGGTCGGGACATACAACGGACTGAGCATATATGAGAACGGAGGGTTCACCAACGTGGTTTGCAATCCTTTCACGGAAGGGAGCCTTTCGCAGAGTTCGGTCAGGTGCATAAAGAAGGACAATCAGGGAGGAATGTGGCTCGGGACCTATTTCGGAGGGCTGAACTATTGGCATCCGCTGATGAACCGTTTCAGTGTGATGCGCAGGGAGCCGGGCGACAATGCCCTGAATGACAATGTGGTAAGCTGCATTTCCGAAGATTCGGACGGCATCGTATGGATAGGTACGAACAGCGGAGGTCTGAACCGTTACGACCCTGTTTCCGACAGTTTTTCCCATTATCTCCTGAGTGACAACGGCAGGACAAGACTCGAGTCTGACGATATAAAGTCCATATTCTTGGATGACAGAAGCGGAACAATCTATGTCGGAGCACACGCCGGAGGTCTGTCGAGAATAGACAAACGTGCCCGCAGGCTTATACCCTACAATTATCCCGGTGATATACTTGACGTCTATTCCATCGTGTCAGCCCCGGAAGGCGGCATATGGGTCGGTACGCTCACTGGACTGAAATTTTTCGACCCGGTGACCTCCCAATTTACCGACTGCGACTGCGATGCGGACGGGAACGGACTCGGCGTGAACCAGGTACGTGCGTTGATGAACGATGACAGGGGCAGGCTTTGGGTAGGTACCGAGAACGGGTTGAGCCTGTTTGAAATTGCCGGTCGGCAGTTGCGCAGGGCAGACCTTGGAGAAGGAAATGCTGAACTTCTTGACGGTGCATTCGTGCAGTCCTTGTGCCAGACCACTTCAGGTCTTGTGTGGGTGGGTACCCGTGAAGGCCTGTTCTGCTGGAATCCCGAATCTCAGTCGTTTTCCGGATTCACGTCGGTGGACGGACTTCCGTCAGACATAGTGAGCGGAATGGAGGAAGACCGTTTCGGCAGGCTTTGGGTCAGCACGGACAGGGGATTGTGCTGTTTCAATCATTTTTCCGGGCAGTTCCGTAACTACACGTTCGAAGACGGACTGCCGGGCAACCAGTTCAATCCTGGAGCGCATCTTTGCCGCAGCAACGGCGAGATGATGTTCGGAGGCGTGCAGGGCATCACCCGCTTCCGTCCGGAATCCATCGAAGACAATCCTTTCACTCCGAAGCCTCTGCTTACGTCTCTCTGGGTGTCAGGGCAGGAAGTCCGTCCAGGGGATTCCACCGGCATATTGTCCTCAAGCCTTGCATTGTCGGACAATATAGAACTCAGCCATGGGCAGAATTCCATTAGAATTGACTTCACGGTTCCCAACTATCTTTCATGGCATCACAATACGTTCGCGTACAGACTCGAAGGCTACGATGACGAATGGCATGTCACCCATGACCGCAGTCTCACCATGTCCAATCTGCCTCCCGGGAAATACCGTCTGTCAGTGAAAGCGGCCAACAATGACGGGAAATGGAACGAAGAGCCGGTAGAACTTGGAATCAGGGTGCATCCGGTCTGGTATGGCACTGTATGGGCGAAACTGCTGCTTGTCCTGCTTGCTGCGGCCATGATGTTTGCGGTATCCTTCTTCTTCATCCGCCGCAAGGAAGAGGAGAACCGCCTTGAACTTGCAAGACAGGACAAGGAACATTCAGAGGATATGCACCAGATGAAGATGCGATTCTATATCAATATCTCCCATGAGATGCGTACTCCTTTGACTCTGATTATCAATCCGTTGTCTGAGATGATTGCGCACAGTTCCGATTCGTGGATGCGCAGGCAGCTGCGCTATCTGGAACGCAATGCGAGAAGGCTGCTGCACCTTGTCAACCAGCTTCTGGACTACCGCAGGGCGGAGCTGGACGTATTCAAGCTGAAGGTCAGGCAGGACGACGCATACAAGATTATAAAGGAAAACTGCGCATATTACGACAAACTTGCTCTCAGGAAAAAGCTGAAATATACGGTGGTCACCAATCTCGAAGGCAGGCGGCCATATGTGGACGGCCAGTATCTGGAACTCATTCTGAGCAATCTGCTTTCAAATGCCTTCAGTTACACTGACGAGGGCAGGATTACTGTCAGCGCGACCCACTTTACAACGCTTTC
>CABQAB010000354.1 GCA_902461985.1 uncultured Bacteroidales bacterium
TGTAATGCCCGCACCATCAGGGGCTTCAAGCAGACCCACCAGCCGTCTCCATGGATAAACGACTTCGGACAGTTCGCAATCATGCCGGTAAGGGATGCGTACAAGGTGGACCAGGACGAGCGTCAGAGCTTGTTTTCTCACCAGAGCGAGACGGCAAAGCCTTATTATTATCAGGTATATCTTGCCGACCACGATATAAATGTGGAACTTGCACCTTCCGACAGGGCCGCCGCGTTCCGCTTCACTTACCCTGAGAGCGACAATGCAGGAGTGATCATAGACGCCTACGACAAAGGTTCATATATAAAGGTGCTTCCGGAAGAGAATATGGTCGTGGGCTACTCCACCAAAAACAGCGGCGGAGTTCCCGACAATTTCAGGAACTGGTTTGTGGTGAAATTCGACAAACCTATCGAGGATTTCACTCTGTATTCCGGAAAGAGCATGTGCTGCACCCTGAACGGCAAAAGTCTGGAGAAAGTCGGGGAATACGAAGGAAACCATGTGCTTGCCAGCATATCCTTCAAGACGGAAAGAGGTGAGAAAGTCAACGTAAAGACCGCCACCTCGTTCATCTCCGAAGAACAGGCGCGGTGGAATCTGTCATGCGAACTCGGGGAGAAGCCTTTCGAACAGGTAAAAGAGGAGGCATACGCACTCTGGAACGAGTCACTCGGACGGGTACGGCCTGCGGGAGGCACGGAAGACCAGTACCGCACTTTCTACTCCTGTCTCTACAGGTGTCTGCTTTTCCCTCACAAAATGCACGAAACCGACATGGATGGCAAGACCGTCCACTACAGTCCCTACAACGGAGAGGTCCGCGAAGGCTATATGTACACAGGAACAGGCTTCTGGGACACTTTCAGGGCACTCTTCCCGCTCCTGAACCTGCTCTACCCTTCAGTGAACGCCGAAATCCAGCAGGCACTTGCAAATATTGCCGAAGAAAGCGACTTCCTGCCTGAGTGGTCCAGCCCTGGACACAGGGGATGTATGGTCGGCAACAATTCCGCATCCGTGGTTGCAGACGCAATAGTCAAGGGCATCACTCCTGAGGCAGACTGGCAGAAGCTCTACGACCGCATCGTCTACGGCACAGAGCACGTACTGGCTGAAGCCAACTCTTCCGGACGCCTCGGACACGAATACTACAACAGCTTAGGCTATATACCTTACAACGTGGGGATAAACGAAAATGTCGCACGCACTTTGGAATACGCCTACGATGACTGGTGCATCATGCAGATTGCAAAAAAACTGAACCGCCCTCAGGAGGAAATCGACAAATGGGAGCAGAGGTCGCATAACTGGAAAAACGTGTTCGACCAGGAGCATAATCTTATGCGCGGACGCAATGAGGACGGAAGTTTCCAGGAGCCTTTCAGCCCTTACAAATGGGGTGACGCTTTCACCGAAGGCAACGCATGGCACTACACATGGTCGGTTTTCCATGATGTGGAAGGTCTGAAAGAAGCGATGGGAGGCACCGAGGAATTCGAGTCCATGCTCGACTCGGTGTTCGTGGTCCCTCCGGTCTACGACGACAGCTACTACGGTTTCCGCATCCACGAAATCGCCGAAATGCAGGTTGCGAATATGGGAAATTACGCACACGGTAACCAGCCTGCCCAGCATATGCTTTATCTTTACGACTGGACAGACAGCCCGTGGAAAGGACAGAAGCATATACGCGAAGTCATGGACAGGCTCTACAGGGCTACTCCTGACGCCTACTGCGGAGACGAGGACAACGGACAGACTTCCGCATGGTATGTATTCTCCGCCCTGGGATTCTATCCCGTATGCCCGGCTTCGGATGAATACGCCATCGGGACACCATACTTCCCTGAGATGAAGCTGACATTGGAGAACGGCAATGAACTTCTGATTACCGCGGCCAATGAGGAAAAGGGCCACAAGGGACTCGGCTGCTATATAGGCAAGATGAAGCTCAACGGACGGGAGTATAAATCCAGATTCCTCAACTACAACGACTTAATCCAGGGAGGACGGATCGATTTCACCATGTCGGACCGGCCGCTATAATACCGGGGGAGATTCTCTCCCCCGAGACCCCCACGGCCTTTTCTCCTTTCCGTATTTTGT
>CABQAB010000355.1 GCA_902461985.1 uncultured Bacteroidales bacterium
CCGAGTTCGGTACCGTTAAGCACAAAGTCGTAGGCATTTGCACACACTTTCTCCAGGTCTTCTTTCCTGTTGCTGTAGAACAGGTCGAGATGTTCCGGCTTCGGCGCCGTAAACGGATGGTGCATGGCATAGAAACGGTTGGTCTCGTCATCCCATTCGAGCAAAGGAAAATCCACCACCCACAACGGAGCGAAATTGAGCGGGTCTCTGTAGCCGAGACGGTTGCCCATTTCAATTCTGAGCACTCCGAGCATGGTCTGGGTCTTTCTCTTAGGTCCGCAGAGAACTAAGAGCAAATCTCCTTTTTCCGCCTCAACTCTCTCTGCAACTGCGGTCAGTTCTTCAGGAGTATAGAATTTGTCCACCGAAGACTTGATGCTGCCGTCTGCGTTCAGTTTGACATACACGAGACCTTTCGCACCTACCTGAGGACGTTTCACCCATTCCGTGAGCTCGTCAAGCTGCTTGCGGGTGTATTCCGCCGCACCTTTTACGGCAATCGCCCCCACATACTCGACCGAGTCGAAAACAGAGAAGCCGTGTCCCTGCACAAGGTCGGTGATTTCATGCAGTTTCATGTCGAAACGGATGTCCGGCTTGTCGCTGCCGTAATTGTCCATGGCGTCGTACCAGCTCATTCTCGGAATAGGGTTAGGAATGGTGACGTCGAGCACATTCTTGAAGAGCGTCCGCATCATGCCCTCGAATGTATTGAGCACATCCTCCTGCTCCACGAATGACATCTCGCAGTCAATCTGGGTGAATTCAGGCTGGCGGTCAGCCCTGAGGTCCTCGTCCCTGAAGCAGCGCACAATCTGGAAATAGCGGTCATAACCAGCCACCATCAGCAGCTGTTTGAAGGTCTGCGGCGACTGCGGAAGAGCGTAGAACTGTCCCGGATTCATCCTTGAAGGCACCACGAAATCACGCGCGCCCTCTGGAGTGGACTTGATGAGATACGGTGTCTCTATTTCGAGGAAATTCTGGGCGTCCAGATAGTTGCGCACCTCATGCGCTATTCTGTGGCGCAGTTCCAGGGCCTTGCGGAGCGGATTGCGGCGCAGGTCGAGGTAGCGGTATCTGGCACGCAGCTCTTCGCCGCCGTTGCTTTCGTCTTCAATGGTGAATGGAGGAGTCTGGGCCTTGTTCAGAACCTTGAGTGCAGAAACCTCTATTTCAATATCCCCGGTAGGCATCTTGGGATTCTTGTTCGACCTCTCTACAACCTTTCCCGTCGCCTGGACGACATATTCCCTTCCAAGCGAGCCGGCCGCATGCAAAAGGTCTTCCTCCGCCGTTGCATCCACGACAAGCTGTGTAATGCCGTAGCGGTCACGGAGATCTATGAACATCATTCCTCCGAGTTTCCTGCATTTCTGGACCCAGCCGGCCAAAGTGACAGTCTCTCCTGCATTTTCCATACGGAGCTGTCCGCAAGTATGTGTTCTGTACATATCTTTAATAATTTGTTTTCCGAATCGAGGGGCCTGAAAAATATCAATGTCTGACAGATATATCATACCCACAAAAATCTGACAAAAATAGCAAATAAAATTGAATAGGATTATCTTTGCAGACAAAATATCTAAAAGATGGAAGTCAGACCTAAAAAAGCTCTGGGACAGCATTTCCTGACGGACTTGTCTATTGCCCGGAAAATAGCCGAATCGCTGATTGTGGATGAGGGATGCGTAATGCCGACCCTGGAAGTGGGGCCGGGTATGGGCGTGCTGTCGCAATACCTTCTGGAAAGGGAGGATGTGGACCTGAAAATGGTGGAAATCGACACTGAATCAGTGAATTACCTGCTCACCCATTTCAGCAGGGCCAACGGAAGACTTGTGGAGGCGGACTTCCTGCGTCTGAAACTGGAGAATTTCTTCAAGGGCGAGTTCTGTGTAATCGGCAATTTCCCCTACAATATCTCGTCGCAAATCTTCTTCAAAATCCTGGACTACAAGGACCAGGTGCCCCAGGTTGTGTGTATGATACAGAAGGAAGTGGCCGAAAGAATCGCCGAAAAGCCCGGCACCAAGACCTACGGCATCCTGTCGGTGCTGCTTCAGGCCTGGTACGACATAGAATATCTGTTCACGGTGTTTT
>CABQAB010000356.1 GCA_902461985.1 uncultured Bacteroidales bacterium
CTTTGACGGGAAAGGCTTCGATGTTTGTTTTCAGTCCGTTCAGTATGCCCCAGTCGCCGTTTCGCCAACGATAGATGGATTGTTTCACGTCTCCTACAATCAGGCTGTCGGCTCCTTGGGATAGTCCTTCGAGCAGCAAGAGGCGGAAATTGTTCCATTGCATACGCGAGGTATCCTGAAATTCATCAATCATAACGTTACGAATGGTCGTTCCTATCTTCTCGAATACAAAAGAAGAATCTCCGTCCCGCACCAGGTTATGAAGCAGGGCATTGGTGTCCGACAGCAGGAAGCGGTTGTTCTCATGGTTCAATTCGCGCACCTCTTCGTCTATGTTGGCCAGCAGACGGATATTGTTTACATGGCGCAGAGAAAGCTGGCAGGAGTTGACCAGCATATTGTTCCGGCTTCTGTATTTCTCTGCTTCATCCAGCAGGGGAACCAGTTCTCTTTCTGCCAGTCCCATGATGGCATTGCGGATGGGAGATGTTTTTTTCACCCATTCATCGGGACAGTCCAGACATTTTTCCACCGTTGCATTGCGGATACTGTCATCCAGTTTCCCCGATTGCAATTTATTGAAATAACTGGCTATTCCCCGTGAACCGTTTTTCAGGTCTTCTACTTTCACTTCGTTTGTATCCAGTACCCCGAAGAATTGGTCGGCAAATCCTTTCATTTGTTCCAGCACTTCTTCCTGAATGGCTTGTAGTGTCTTGCGGTAGTTTTTAATGCAGTCTTTGTCCTGCAACTTTTCCCGTAGTCCGTTCCCTTTTTCTATATACCCTTCATCAAAGATATTTCGTCCGAAGTTTTTTATTTCGCCGGAAACATTCCATCGTTTGTCATCGGCTATTCTTTCTTCTATATATTCCAGCAACCAATACAGTACGGGAGATTTCCGATCCAGCTTTTCTATCATGGAGTCTACGGCATCACTCAGTACTTCCATATTGTTCAGTTCGATGTTCAGATTGGCTCCCAGTTCCAGTTCCCGTGCCAGGTTGCGCATCACCGACTGGAAAAACGAGTCGATAGTTTCCACCCGGAAACGGCTGTAATCATGTATCATGTAGTGCAGTGCCGTACCTGCGGCTGTCCTTATGTCCTCTTGAGGCATTTGCAGCTCTTCTGTGATTTTCTGTAAATAGGGGTCAGAATCCTTGTCCTTTATCCATATGCCGTATAGCTGGCTCAGAATCCGTTCTTTCATCTCGGTAGTGGCCTTGTTGGTAAAAGTCACTGCCAATATATTACGGTATGCCCGTGGATTTTGTATCAGCAACTTTATATATTCCACAGCCAGCGTGAATGTTTTTCCCGATCCGGCCGAGGCTTTATAGACTAATAATTCAGGAGAATGTTTCATTTTAAATAATTTGTCAATTTGCGAATTTGCCAATGTGCTGCTCTGTGTGCCGGATGATAATTGGCACATTAGCAAATTGACAAATTAGCACATTATTATTAATTAAAGACCAGTACGAAAATAGTAGCCTGCCCCTTTTCCTTATAAGGCAGCAGAGTCAGTGTGCCTCCGCTCAGTCTCATAATTTGCTTGCTCAGGCTTAGGCCGATACCGCTTCCCTCATCTTTGGTGGTGAAAAAAGGTATAAAGATTTGTTCGGCTGCATCGGGAGGAATGGCGGGGCCGTTGTTGGCTATTTCTATACGGATACTTTCTTGTTGGTCACAATAGGCTTTTATGGTAATCCTTCCATCAGGAGTATTACCTATAGCTTGAATCGCATTCTTCAGCAGATTCGTGACGACTTGGGCTATCAGGTTCTCGTCGGCAAAGACTATCAAATCTTCCCGGGCTTCGAGGATGGAAAGGGTGATATTGGGGCACGGATGCTGGTGCTGTGCCAGTTTTATCATTCGTTCCAAGAAGGGAAGAACATAAAATAGAGATGGTTCAGGCGATGGCAGGCGTGTCAGTTTACGATAGGACATGACGAAATTTATCAACCCTTTACCTGTGGTGTGGATCGTTTCCAATCCTTGCTTCATCTCTTCGTTCTCTGCGCCGGGAAGTGCCAGCAGCGTTTCGCTGAGGGAGGTCACAGGGGTCAGGGAGTTCATAATTTCGTGTGTCA
>CABQAB010000357.1 GCA_902461985.1 uncultured Bacteroidales bacterium
CAGCAGGCGGTCAACGGGGCGGATGCAATTGAGAAGATGAATTCATTCATGCCGGACGTGATTGTCACGGACCTGACCATGCCGGTCATGGACGGTCTGAAATTATGTTCTTATATCAAGCACAACGCAGGTACCGGGCATATTCCTGTAATCGTGGTATCTACAAGGGCGGATTCCGAGTCCAATTTAGAGGCACTCAAGGCAGGGGCAGATGACTTTATGACAAAGCCGGTATCCATAAGTCTGCTGATTGTCAAGATACGAAATCTCATCCGTACCATTACCCGCACCACTGACAAGGCTGCGCATAACATGGACATATCTCCGGAGAGAATAAGTTTCAACGCACTTGACGAGCAGATTCTCAACAAGGCTGTCAAGGTTGTCGAAAGCCATATGGACAACGCTGAATTCTCCACTGAACAGTTTGCGTCAGAGATGAATATGAGCCGCTCAAACCTCCATCTCAAGCTCAAGGCCATCACCGGTGAGTCCGCCCTCGACTTTATCCGTAAGGTGCGTTTCAAGGAGGCATGCCGTCTCCTCGAAGACGGGCGTTACAGTATTTCGGAAATCAGCGACAAGGTCGGATTCAGTTCGCCGTCCTACTTCACGACTTGTTTCAAGAAATATATGGGCTGTCTGCCGACGGAATGGACGCGGAAGCGCGTAGGTTCCGCAAAAGGCTGAATCCCGTCCACCGGCGGCTGACGTCCCTAAAGTTCAAGTTCGTATTTTTCCCCGTCTATTTCTGCCGCAAGGCTCGATGTCCCGTTGAACGAAACTGCTATCTTCGGTGTTCTGTCAGGGTCTGAAACAGGGACGATTACTGTGACGAAACGCACGTCCGAGATGCCTTTGGTGAGGCTGAGCGTGCAGCAGGGCCGTTCTGTCTTCCGCCCTATGCTGTCTGAAGTCCAGGATGTGCCGGTCGTTTCCTTGAAAGTGGTGGACAATGCGGTGCCGTTGAAACAGAATGTGCGGAAGTGCATGTCGTTGCCGTCCCCGAAGGCGGTGCTGCATGAGTAGGAATCAGTTTTCCGTGCATAGTTCATTGTACCAGGGCAGAAATGCCAGTGCAGGTTTATCGTCTTTCCGGCAGCATTGCCGTATGCCCTGTCTGCAACCACGTAAATGTCAGCGGCCTTGAGGTGGAATACCGTTCTTTCGTGGCTCAGATTGCCGTAGGAGGCATTGCTGACTTTAGCCATGTCGTAGTCCGCGGTATGAGTTTCCTGCACGCACTTGCCGAGCATATTCGTGAAAGTCTGGCCTTCGAGGCTTATTGTGTTGTGCATTGCTGTGGAGCGGAACTCCTCCCTTATGGCATCGTCTGACGCGCTGCCGCCATAGGTGAATACTCCGGCATCAGGCAGGAAGTTCCGTCCGTTGCGGTAGAGCGAGACCGTGCCGTTGTCCGGCTGGCAGTGCCACCATCCATGGTCATTCCAGTTGTTCTTCAGAATCAGCATCGAACTTTCCTTTTTCCAGCCGCTGCGGAAAATGTGCCAGCCAGAGTGCGGGTAGGACTGGTAGGTGCCGGCGGGACTTGTGCCGGAAGCCCCGGCAGTAGCCATCCAGCGGAAAGTGTCTTCTTCCGGGAAGAGACTGTAGTATCTGTCGAAATTCCGTTGCAATACTCTCGGAGTCCATCCCGATGACCTGGTGTCGTTGAAATTTTCGATAGAGTAGTCCGGATATATTATGTCCCTCACAAAGAAGCAGGCGTTTTTGAGTCTCTCTACATATCCCTCGGGCATTCTGTTCCCAAGATTATTGGCTAAGGCGAGGTTGTACATGGAATAGAAAGTCGCGATTACGGAAATATGGTAGCTCGGGTCCATTTCGTTCTGAACTCCGTCGGAGGCGAACTGTATGTCAAGCTGTTCACGGATTGCGTCATAGGAATCCTTTTCCCAGTCTCTGGATGCTGCCAACTCCGGCAGAAGCACGGAGGCATAGTATACCGCCTGGACTTCAAAAAGGCGGTGGTTGCTTGCAGCCGTGTGGTAGAGGTTGGCACGGATACATTCCACCGTGTCGTACAGCGACACGAGAAGGTGGGTGAGAAAACCTGGAGTCAGGCTTTCCGCTCCTAT
>CABQAB010000358.1 GCA_902461985.1 uncultured Bacteroidales bacterium
GCCGCCGCAAGGGATGCAGGCGGGGTCCTCGTGAACGGACGCGAATGGATGGACGCCCAGAAATGGTACCAGGCTATAGGTTCCCAGAGCGGTCTGCCTCAGTACTACACTTATTCGGCGACCAATTTCCGCCTTCAGGAACTCTCCATAGGCTACACACTTCCGCGCAAGTGGTTCAAAGATAAGTGTGCTCTGACGTTGTCGCTTGTCGGCCACAACCTGTGGATGATATACTGCAAGGCACCGTTCGACCCCGAAGCCATCGCCTCCACCGGCAATAACTACCAGGGAATCGACTACTTCATGATACCGTCCCTGCGCAGCATGGGATTCAACATCAAACTGGACTTCTAAACAGCAATGATTATGAAACATAATATTACATTTATAATCATGACAGTAATGCTGTCAATGACATCCTGCACCATTGGTTTCGAGGAGATGAACACCAACCCGAATCAGGTTACGGGAGACCAAATGGAAGTGAACAACTACTGCACGGGGTCCAAGATAAGGAATCTCCAGAATCTTGTCATCCCTGTCCAGGAGCACATGTACCAGTTCAACGAGAGCCTTTCCGGCGGCCCGTTCGCAGGATACGTCGCCTCCACAGTGGACACATGGCTTGCACGCTTCGAGACTTTCAACCCGTCCGACGACTGGCGCAAGTGGCCTTTCGCCAATGTCATGTCCGAGACCTACGCCCCGTACAGGGGAATAGTCAACCAGTCGGACGACGAGGTCGCAAACGCCTTCGCCACACTTTTCAGGGTTGCGATAATGCACAGGATGACAGACTCCTACGGCCCGATTCCCTACAGCAACCCGATTACAAACGAATCCGTGTTTGTCACCTACGACTCTCAGGAGACAGTCTACAGCACAATGTTCGCCGAACTTGACTCCGCCATAGAGGGCTTCACGAAGAACATCGGCATTGCGGTATCGTCATGGAACAGATACGACTATGTCTACTACGGCAACATCGGGCAGTGGCTCAAATACGCCAACTCCCTGAAGCTCAGGATGGCTATGAGGCTCAGCTATGTGAAGCCGGAACTTGCGAAGGCAAAGGCTGCCGAGGCCATAGCGGCAGGCGTAATAACTTCCAACTCCGACAACGCGCTGATGCACGCGCCTGAGAACCGTACCGCACTCATCTACAATGACTGGTCTGACTCCCGTGTCGCAGCCGACATAATCAACTACATGAACGGCTATGAGGACCCGCGCCGCGAGAAGATGTTCACCTCAGTACCTGTGGAGCAGGGCGGCAAGACCGTAGAAATGTATTACGGAATACGTGTGGGCAGCGACGTGTCAGGCAAGACAGCCTTCACCACCAGCTATTCCAACATGAAGGTCACCTCGTCCGACCCTTATCTCTGGATGAATGCGGCAGAGGTCAGCTTCCTCATGGCTGAATATGAACTGCGCTGGGGCGACCTTGCAAAGGCCAAAGACCTGTATGAAAACGGCATACGTCTCTCATTCGAGGAGCGCGGGGCTGCTGGAGCGGAAGAGTATATCCTTGACAGTGAGAAGAAACCAGCAACTTATGTCGACCCTCTCGGCACGTATAGCGTCGCAGGCAGGCAGAGCGACATCACAATAGCCTGGGAGGAAAGCGGCAATCTCGCCGATGGCACAATGCCGGCTGAGGACGCTTCCGAGCGCAACCTCGAAAGGATAATCACCCAGAAATGGATAGCGTCCTTCCCTCTCGGCGTGGAAGGCTGGAGCGAATACCGCAGGACCGGATACCCGCGACTTCTTCCTGCACCTCAGGACAAGAGCGGCGGCGCAGTGGACCTGAACCATCATGCACGCAGGCTGCCTTATCCGGTTGAGGAATACGGAATGAACGGAGCAAACCTTCAGCAGGCCATCAGCATACTGAACTCGGAGTCGAGCGGCACGAGGAAAGGCGATACCATGGGGACGCAGGTATGGTGGGATGTCAAACAGTACTAAAAACAAACACTATAATGAAACTGAAAACAATAATAACACGAAGTGTCATTTCGACCGGAACAACGCCCTCTGTCATTTCGAAACCTGCGGTTTCGCAATGCCGGCCTC
>CABQAB010000359.1 GCA_902461985.1 uncultured Bacteroidales bacterium
TTTGGTCAACCTCTATGCGGTGAATCCCTCCAAGACCCGTATTGCGCGTTGCTTTCCCTGCCGATATGATAACTGACTCCTGATTCCGCCATCAGGTCTCCCTCGTAAGTGCAGTCGATGAACCAGTCAGCCTTTATGGTCCTGCTCACGTTTCCCTTGGCAAGGTCGACAGCGGAAATCTTTGTTCCTGTCTTCCTGACCCTGTCAAGCCGATACTCCGTCAGAATGGTGATCCGGGGATGGTCGAGATAGTCCATGAAAATCTCCTCGGCGACATGTGGCTCGAATATCCATTGTTCCAATGTCCCGTAGTGTGAGCCGATTCTGCGGTAGAACTGCCGTGCTATTCCTTCTACGACCTGCTTGTTGCCTATGTCCGTATATCCGAGTCCTCCTGCAGTCATGCCTCCGAAATGAGTGCCGTTCGGCTCGACTATTGCCACGTCCATCCCGAGTTGCGCCGCGGAATATGCCGCAATCACCCCGGCAGAAGTCCCTCCATAGATACATACGTCGTACCTGTCAGTTTTACAGCAGCCTGCGGCAATAAAAGAGACTCCAAGAAGTAGAATGAGAGATGATGGAAGTATTTTCATGACTATTATTTCTGCAAGATTTCCATAATTCTGTCTTTCACCGACAAGGCCCAGAGATAGTAGCCGTAGTCGTCAGGATGGGTTCCGTCCGAAGTCCATTCGTGGGTGGAGTCGGTGGCGCAGGTGTCATTGATCCAATATAGCTGAGGATATTCCTTGACAAGAGCGGTCATAAGTTCATCGGCGGTGGTCTGTTTCCCGTTCTCCCTTTCACTGTAGCTGCCGCTGAAATTTCTCTTTTCACGGTAGATTGTATTCAGGAAAATCACGGGCACATCCGGTTTTGCGCTCTTCAGAATCCCGATAAAAGGCTTCAGACGCTCCCGGACCTCCTGCGGGGTAGGATTCGAGAAGCCGTCGATTATGAAGGCGTCAATATCACGGGCATCCGCCAATGCCTGTGCGAAATAGGGCTGGAGCTTGCAGTTGCCCGAAAAGCCGAGATTGATGAACTGCCAGCCGGTCATGCGTGAGAGTTGCGCACTCCAGCTCATTCCCGGACGGCTGACTCCCGAACCGTGTGTAAATGAGGAGCCTAACACCGCCACTCTGCCCTTAAAGGGGTTTTCGAGCGGCCGGATTCCACTGTCCTCCGACGTGACAACCATAACTTCATTGAGACTGCTGAAAAGAGGAAGATAGAGGAGACAGTCTTTCCACGTCGCATCCAGTACAGAAGACAGCTTGATATGCACCGGCTCTCTCTCAGGAGTCTTGGCCGGCATTCCGTTCGCCGCCCATTTCCAGCTGCCGTCCGCATCCCTCACATAGAGGTCGAATCCTTTGGTGGCTATAGATGACGAATTGCCGCCGCTCTGTGCCTTTTTATAGACAGCATCCACGCCTATATATGGGGAATCTGTGCTGAAAGCGACCATAATGCCTGCGGACATTGCAGCCTGCCCCTTTTCGCCCGAAGTCATTCCGGGATATTTATCCGCATCTATCCTGTCGTAGAAATTCACGGTTTCACACAATTTTCCGACAACAGCCAGACTACGGGCGTCGGTATAACGTAGCCCCTGCTGGGCTGAGGCAGCGGCTGAAAAGACAAGCAGAGCCGCCAGCAAATGCAGAATTCTATTCATATCTCTTAACTCTTGAATCATTTATCACTCCGCTCCAGTTCATTCCGAAAGCAAAGTTATAGCAATTTCCGTCTTTATCAACATACGGTTTCATATCCTTCGGCACATCTTCGCACTGGGCTTCAACAGTCTCCATATCCGCCGGAAGCTGGCAAGGAAGCAGCGCGTAAGGCTCGTATGTGCCGTTGATTATCTCAAGCACCGCCTGATTGCTCACTCCGAAGGTCAGCAGAAGGGCATCGGCATAAGGCTCGATTTCCGCCGGGACAAAAGGACGGTCCATAGCCACGACCACGATTACGGGCTTGTCTCCCATAGCCTCTTTTGTCTTGCGGACCATATACATATCATCGATATTATTGGTCTTTTCGGTCACTCCCCTGTAGCTGC
>CABQAB010000360.1 GCA_902461985.1 uncultured Bacteroidales bacterium
CTCGAACGCAGCGTTCTTATCCTTGCTGCAATCCTGTCCCTGTTTCATGTCATGCCGCCCATGTCCTGTCTTGTGTCCGGATTCATCCGGCTCATTCTCATGTCCAGCATCATTACAGGAGGCGCATGAGTTACAGGAGGCGCAGGATCCTGGATGTATGTGGCTGCAGTACAATCCGCCAACGCCGGACAAGGCGGGAATCAAGTAACTCCTGCCCGAAGCCCTGCAACTGTGCAGATCAAGTCCCGCCACGCCCGTCAGATAGGCGCAGAGAACCAGAACCGCCGCTATTTTCAACCGAATCGTCTGCATGATTTCAAAAAACAATCATGCAAAGTTAAGAAACTGTTTTGATTTTTTTGACATAAAATTTCAAAACAGCTTCTAAGAAAGGTTCAATTTTGCATTGCCACTTTTCTCGCCTCGGCAAAGGGAAACTTTGTTTCCCTTTGCTCTCGGCTTATCGAAAAGGTTCGTATTTCATACGCCACTGTATGATTTTATGCTATTCCACTTTTTTCAATTGGAGTCCGACTTTATGCAGGAATTCTTCCGGGGAGAGGAGCAGGGGGCTTCTGATTCCACATTCGAGGAGCGCTTTGTCTCTGGTGACTATTGCCCGGCATCCTGAATTCTGTGCGCAGACGATTTGAAGGGCGTCTTCAAAATCGGTGATATTCAGTGACTGAGCATCGCTGTACTGCTGGTAATCCATTGGGAGAATGTGGAACAGTTTCGGTATGTCAGACGCCTTTAAGGCACAATTATACTTGTCGGAGACATACAGCACGTTAATGGCGGTAAGGATGGAGATGCACAGTTCAAATTGTGGCGTCTGTCCAGTCAGCACTATTGTTCCGGCTATGTCATCTCCCATTCTTCCGGTATAATAGTCCAGCACGATGTTGGTGTCTACGAATACTTTTATCGGTTCCATATTCTTGAAAGTCTTTCATCGCTTTCCAATTCATTGCGGGAAGGCTGAATCTTCATTATCCCTTTGAACTTGTTGACAAGTTCGAAGCCTGCCCTGGAAAGTTCAATTTCGGGAAATGTCCCGGAATTCTCCATGTCTTCATTCACCAGCTTTTCTATGTATTGTCTGGCACCTATTCCCAGTTCAGCTGACCGCTTCCTGATTTTGTGGTAAAGGTCAGCCCTGTCCCCGTATGCTGGAGCCGGGTCATTCAGTACATACTCCTCAACTTGAGCATCAAGACCTTCCACCAAAGCCCGCACATCTTCGACAGCCGTGATGTCCGTTTCGAGCACATCCGAAATCTCCTGCAGCAGGGCTATCGTAAAATTATGTCGCCCGCTTAGCCACTTGGTTACTTCTGAGGGCCCTCTGCCCATAAGTTCCGCGAACCGTTTTCTGCTGAGTCCGCGTTTCTTCATGGCTTCTCTGATTTGTTCTGCAGCAATTGCCTGTCGAATTGGTTCTATCTGTTTCATGTTGCAAATATGAATATATTTCATATAAATTACAAATTTACTTATAAATAAAATTATTAAGTTCGTCTTACCGGGTTGAAACCTGTACCTTCACCCGTCAGTATGACTGGTTGTCCAAAATTCTGCCCATGATATTTTGAAATCAGCGGGATTCTTCATACATTTAGACGATTTTTGGTTTATTTTTGAAAACAAACATCATTAAATAAATTATTATGTGGTCGACAAAATCTGAAGGCCTGTCCCGTGCAAGCAAACGGGGGGGGGTATGAAAATCCTGAGTTAATCATATTCGCGGCATCCGCTGAATGTGGTTTCGCTGTCTCCGGTGATCCCGGCGAGGAACCGGAATCCAATGATTACGAGTCAGTCATTCTTTAACGCCTAAAACCTGAAGCCATGAAGAATGAATTGCTCTCAGCGGCCTTGCTTGCCGCATCATTGAACCTCGTATCCTGTACTTCGGAACTTCCTGAAACATTCAACCGGCAGCCCGAAACAGTCAGAATCTCCGTCGAATCCGGCAAACCGCCGGTCAAGTCCGGAGAACCGTCGTCAAAGACATATATAGAAGAAAACGAAAACAAATATACTGTCCGCTGGGCTTAAAGC
>CABQAB010000361.1 GCA_902461985.1 uncultured Bacteroidales bacterium
CTTATCCGGCAGGAAACTATCGGCGCAGACCGAGTTCCTTGACGATAGCCCTGTATCTCTCGATGTCCACTTCCTTGAGATAGTCAAGGACGCGACGTCTTTTACCCACGAGCTTGAGAAGCGCACGGCGTGTGCCGAAGTCCTTCTTGTTTGATTTGAGGTGCTCGGTGAGGTGAGCGATACGGTAGGAGAACAGAGCAACCTGGCTCTCTGGAGAACCTGTGTCGGTGTTGGACTTTCCGTATTTCGCGAAAATCTCCTGTTTTTTCTCTGGTGAAAGGTATTCAGCCATTTTGAAAAATTTTTAATGAAACATGAGTAAAACTTTCGAGCCACGGTCTGTAGACTCAAAGCGGGCGCAAAGTTAAGATTTATATTTGATTAAACCAAAGGTTTGTCGGGATAAATCATGCGGTTCAGAAAACACTCGACCGTATTTTCCATAAGTGAGCAGATTGTCATGGGCCCGACGCCCTTGGGGACTGGAGTTATTACGGAAGCCTTTGGAGCCACGTTTTCAAAGTCAACGTCCCCTACTAATCTGCCAGTTTCGGGACTGCGGCTTATTCCCACGTCAATCACCACGACTCCGTCAGAAACCATGTCGGCAGTGATGAGTTTCGCATGTCCTGTCGCCACCACTAAAATCTCCGCCTCGCGGGTGACTGAAGCGAGGTCCACAGTGTGGCTGTGGGCTATCGTAACAGTCGCATTCTCGTTCATGAGCAGACGTGCGACAGGCATGCCCACAATATTGCTTCGCCCTACGACTACTGCCCTCTTGCCCTCAATGGATACGCCGGCAGCCTTAAGCATACGGATGATACCCTTCGGAGTACACGGCAATATGCATGGCCTGTTCTGGTAGAGAGCGGCCAGATTCAGCGGATGGAAGCCGTCCACATCCTTTTCAGGAGCGATTGCCGCAACGATTTTAGGCTCGCTTATATGCTCTGGAAGAGGCAGCTGGACGAGTATTCCGTCCACGTCGTCATCGTTGTTCAGACTTTCAATCAGACTCAAAAGTTCAGCCTCCGTAATATCCACGGACCGCCTTATGGTCGTATTCCTTATGCCTACCACAGCCGAAGCCTTGGCCTTGCCGGAGACATAGGACTCGCTTGCAGGGTCGTTGCCGACAAGCACGACCACGAGATGAGGCACACGGCCATAAACCTGAGGGAACCCTGCTACCTGTTCTGCGAGCCGGGCTTTAATCTGATCCGACAATTCCTTACCTGACAATACCATCTGCTGAAAATTTTGGGCTGCAAAGATAGCATTTTCCCGTCAAATGCCCAAACCCGGACTGAAGTCCACGTCATTTGCAAAATTTCAAGGGACACAAATCAGAAGAAATTGTAAACGGAGGATTCAGCGGAGGTCTGCAAGGCGGCGGGTACGTTCGTGAAGAAGTCGAAGCCGGTGCGGGACTCTATCGCATCGATCGTAGTGACAGTCGGGGCCGGGTTAGTCGAATTGGTGTCGAAGAGATATGCGCAGCCGACCGCCTTGGTCATTACGCCCAGAGACGAGAAACTGCACTTCATCAGGCATTTCCAGTAGCCGGAAGGGGCCGTGCAGGAATTTCCGCTCTTGTCAGTTGCAGAGGCGAGCTTGCCGTCGAAAAGCGGACCGGTGACCACATAGAGAGTGTCACTGCCGGAAGTGACCGTAGCCACACCTTGGACCTTGTTCTCCAACTGCGCCCACTGTCCCTGGTTCAGGGTAGAATACTGCGGAGTCATGTTGGTATAGTAGAAGGTCTGCCTGTTCTGCTCCACCGTGGTCTGCCTGTCGTTGGAAGCCACCTGATGTCCTCTGTCATAGCTCAGGCCGGCCGATGAATATCCGCCGGAAAGGTTCTGCTGCCATGACTGGTCCAAAGCCGGATCGTATGCCCAGCCGTCATTGCGGCCCACGTTGTTGTCCTTGAAATCGCCGCTGTTGGAAGTCGCATAGGCAACCCACAACGCGCTCTTCAGGGATTTGTCGTAGAGGAAAGTGTAGTTGCGCACCACCTTGCCGTTGTAGGAGTACTGAGGTTTTCTGCATAACGCAAAGGG
>CABQAB010000362.1 GCA_902461985.1 uncultured Bacteroidales bacterium
CGGCATCCAGTCAGGCCAGGTGGTGTCGATAATCGGGAAATAGAACATATCCACCACCTTTCCGAAAAGGAAAGGTGCGTAGCTGCCGCCGAAAACGGCCACCGTGTCCGGCAGGGATTCCGAGAAAACCAGACCGTAGAAAAAGCAGTCAATGATATTGCCCATAGCCCCGGCGGCAATGAGTGTCAGACCGACAACCACACCGGCAGGGACTTCAGTTCCTTTCTTGAGCAGTTTCGAAATCCACCATACAAGCACTGAAAAGAGAATGATACGGAAGACTGAAAGCAGGAGCTTGCCGACCCAGCCTCCGAACTTCATTCCGAAAGCCATGCCCTCGTTTTCGATGAAATAGATTTTGAACCAGTCGCCGATAACGTCAAAGTGCTCGCCAAGAGTCATATTTGTCTTGACGAGTACCTTGATAATCTGGTCGATGACTACAAGGGCCACCCCCAGAACGATGAGCCACTTGCCTTTTGACATCTTGAACTTAGACATCCGGACTACCTGTTATTCTGTTTGTTAAGCATTTCCTTGGCCTCGACTGTCAGAGTGGCATGAGGCACGAGACGAAGCCTCTCCTTAGGGATGAGCTTGCCTGTCACGCGGCAGATGCCGTAAGTCTTGTTCTCGATTCTGACCAGTGCTGCCTCAAGGTTCTGGATGAATTTGTACTGTCTCTGCGCGAGTTGTCCGGCCTCTTCCTTTGAGAGAGCCGTCGCACCCTCTTCCATGACCTTGAAAGTCGGGGCAGTGTCCTCTATGTCATTGCTGGCAGACTGGGTCACGACCGCACGGAGATGGTTGTACTCGGACTTTGCCTTTTCAAGCATTTCAAGTATGATGGCTTTGAATTCCTGCAGTTCCTCGTCACTATAACGGACCTGAGGTTCAATGTTTCTCTTCTCTTCCATAATAATACTGAATTAAATTGGTTTATAATGGCGGGCTACAGAATCTGCTTCCTGACAGAAATTCCAATTTCGCCCTCACCCCATTCCACTTTGCAGCCTTCAGTCTCATCATCAAGAACGACCTCCAGCGCAAGAGTCTGGGATGCTATGTAGTTATCGTATGTTTTCAGCGTATCTTCAATTTCAGCCCGGTTTGCGTCAGTCAACGGATTGATTCTCACATATACCCTGTCGGTGACCTCGAATCCGCTGTCCTTGCGGATGTTCTGGATTCTGTTCACAAGTTCGCGTGCGACACCCTCGCGACGCAGTTCGTCTGTCACGGTTACGTCCAGAGCAAGGGTCAGCTGACCGTCATTGGCCACGAGCCAGCCCGGCATATCCTCTGAAGTCACCTCGTAATCTCCCCTTCCGAGAGTCACGTCTCCCGACGGAAGATGAAGCACATAGGACTCTGAAGCCTCTATTACAACGATCTCCTCCTGGGAAAGTCCAGCAAAGGCGGCTGCAATTTCCTTCATCTGCCTGCCGTAGATTTTGCCCAGAGTCTTGAAATTAGGTTTTATCTTCTTGGTAATCAACCCAACTGTATCGTGAATAAACTCGGCTTCCTTAACGTTCACCTCGCCGAGCAGAAGAGTCTTCACCTTTTCAAGCTGCTCTTTCACCTTGTCGCTGATGACCGGTATCACAATCTTCGAAAGCGGCTGGCGGACCTTGATATTCACCTTCCGCCTGAGCGCAAGCACCATTGACGAAGCCTTCTGCGCCAGTTCCATCCTTTCCTCCAGGTCCTTGTCGACAGCCGACATATCCGCCTCAGGCATAGATACATAATGAACGGAACGGAACTCTTCCTCAGAACCGTCGGAAGTCAGGTCAAGATAGAGCCTGTCCATATAGAAAGGGGCAATCGGAGCCGAAAGTATGGAGACCTTAAGCAAGGCCTCGTAAAGGGTCTGGTAAGCGGAAAGCTTGTCTGCATCCATCTTTCCACCCCAGAAACGCTTCCTTCCGAGCCTTACATACCAGTTGCTCAGATGGTCGCACACAAATTCCTGAATCAGGCGGCCGGCCTGGGTGACATCATAGTCCTCGTATGATGCGACCACATCCTTCACTAAAGAATTGAGCAGGGAT
>CABQAB010000363.1 GCA_902461985.1 uncultured Bacteroidales bacterium
CACTCAAACGGAACCGCAGAGGTCCGGCACCCTTGTCCGATCCCCTGTAAACTGATACACTTGCCATAGATTCGCTGTTGTTAAAAACGGCAAATCTAATACGAAATTAAAGATGCAGCCCTTGCCCGTCAAGAAATATCAAGGGGAAAAGTTATTTTAGACTGTCAAACTTAACTTTTATTTTCCCAAACCTTCTAAGTATTCCTCATGAAGGTGGTAGTATTTCTTCATGAAGAGGATGTAGGCGATGGCGAGGAGGATGAGGGCGGCGGCAAGATAAATCCAATGGACGGCGACAAGAGTTAGCCCGGAGACTGCTGCGAGCATTGGGCAGAGGTAGATAAACCCGAGCGATACGGCCAACTGAATGGCCATGTATATCAGGCTCACTGCCGGATGGGACATCTTGAGTTCGTTGGCCATAAGCTGGTAGGCATGCTTGCGGTGCGCCTCTCCGAGGTTCTCGTGCAGGAGGATGCGGTGACATATGGTCAGGCATCCGTCCACGCCATATACAAGCAGGAAAACCAGCCATGTCATGTCCCCGGTCGCCACAATCAGCATCCCTATTGCAAAGAGGAGGATGAATGCGATGCCCACGCTGCCCACGTCTCCGGCGAAGCATCTGGCTTTGCCGCGCGGACGGAAGTTGAAGAAAGAGAACACTAAGACGCTCAAGGCCGCCACGACAAGAAAAGAATCGGAGATAAATGCCGCCCGGCGGTTCATGACTAATAAAGGCAGCATCACTGCCAGGGAATAACCTGCAGTGATGCCGTTGATGCCGTCCATGAAGTTATAGATGTTGGTCGCGCCGACGCAGACAATAAGGGCAAGAATCGCAAACCCGGTCGCCGGCAGCCAGCCGCTGTCCGCAAACAGACTGCCGTGCCCCGAAAGGAACAGCTGCAGAATCAGCAGCCCCATCGCCAGAAACTGAATCACCAGTCTCACGGAATCCGGCAGCGAGCGTATGTCGTCCACGAAGGAAATCCCAGCCGCAAGAGTCACCGCCAGCAGAAAAAACGGATATATTCCGGCAATTCCCGTTGTCCCGCCTGACGCGCCCTCAACTTCTCCCGGCATGATTCCAGTCACCGGTGACATGCCGTTCCCAACGATGCCTGTGATACCAGTACTTTCCGGAAAGCCCCCGCAGAGTGTCACGGTCGCCCAGACATACATCCCGACTATGAAAATGACTCCGCCGCCCCTCAGTACAATCGAAGAATGGGAAGACCGCAGGTTCGGCTTGTCGATTATGTTGAAATGGTCCGCGATGCGGAAATACAGCAGCTCAGCCACGGATAGCAGAACCGCAATGCACAAATAAATCAACACACTGTTCATGTTGTTTGTTATAATGTTTTTGGAATTATTCAATATTTCGGTAGATTACCGAGGCGCCGGTGTTCTCTGAACTTGTTTTTATATATTCTTTTCCAATTATTTTTGCCGTTTATTTGGTCTTGCCGGATTTTTGGTTACCTTTGCGGTGTTAAGGAATGGGAGCATTTGAGCAAATGTGCTCCAAAACACAAAATGAAGCAGAGTATGGTCATTATTATGATTGATACTCTGCTTTTTGTTACCTACCGGATGAATGCTTATAGAAAGCCGCCCGTAAGGTTCGTATAAGGAAGGGGCATCTTCGGCGGAAATGCTGACATGATGTTCTCATAGCCTGCGGGCTGTCTGCTTTCACATCCGGTTCAGCCAAGGGGAGATGTCTTCGCGAGGAGATGTCTCCCTGCGGCTATTCCACAAAGCTGCGTATCGTAACTAACTGTCAGAAATTCATTTCGAATTATTTCTTTTGAATATTCGGCGCCGACAAGTTTCCTTGACTATGTCCCATTTCAGTCAGCTCGTCTTTGCCCCATCTTTCCTACCAACAGCAACATCTTATGTCATTCTCTTTCAGGCGGGTGTTGGAATAAGTGTTCGTATTTCATACGCCACTTTTCTCGCCTCGGCATAGTGAAAACTTCGTTTTCCCTCTGCTCTCGGCTTATCGAAAAGGTTC
>CABQAB010000364.1 GCA_902461985.1 uncultured Bacteroidales bacterium
CTGCTGGCAAGGCGGTAGAAACGGCGAAGAACTTTAAAGCAAAAGGTATAGATAGCAAAATCATTGCGGAGTGTACCGGGCTTGCTCTTGAGCAGGTCGCAGAACTGTAGTCCATGCATGATTTTTAGCCAGTCTCATTGTTTAGTGGGGCATTTTAGGTCGTTCTTTCGCTTTGACCAGACGGCTTCATCGATGACGCAACCCTTAGGTTTGCTTTAAATTGTTTTTGTTGTCATTAACTATTTGTCTGACAAAGGCGACCTCTCGAAAGAAAGCGGCTGCTTGTGCTGCAATCTTTCGGGAGGTTGCTTTTAAAACCGTAAGCCCTGCTTCGTTTTGCCTGTTCACCTCAAAATCAAGAAAATTTAACGGAATAATTGTACATTTGAGCGATTTTTGCCGTATCTTGTGCCGTTTTTCAAATAAAGGTAAAATCATTGAATTATGGCAAGAATAGAGACGATTGGAGTGCTTACGTCCGGTGGCGATGCTCCCGGGATGAATGCGGCTGTCAGGGCCGTGACCAGGGCTGCGATATATAACGGCTGGAAAGTCAAAGCGATAATGAGGGGGTATGAGGGGCTCATCAATAACGAGATGAAGGATTTCTCCACTGAAAGCGTGAGCGGAACCATAAACCGCGGAGGAACGATACTCCGCACTGCGAGGTCCAAGGATTTCATGACCCCGGAAGGCCGGGCCAAGGCATACGAGAATATAAAGGCAAACGGAATCAACGCTCTCGTCGTCATCGGCGGCAACGGTTCCCTCGCCGGGGCCCAGCTTTTCGCCCAGGAATATGATATCCCTTGCGTAGGTCTGCCCGGAACAATCGACAACGACCTCTACGGCACTGATACCACTATAGGTTATGACACCGCGCTCAACACCATCATGGACTGCGTGGACAAAATCCGCGACACTGCCAACTCTCACAACAGGATTTTTTTCGTTGAGGTCATGGGCAGGGATGCCGGATTCCTGGCTCAGAATGCTGCGATTGCAACGGGTGCTGAGGCGGCTATCATACCTGAAGACCGTACGGACGTGGACCAGCTGGCGACATTCATCGGCAGGGGTGTGCGCAAGAGCAAGAAAAGTTCCATTGTGCTTGTGTCGGAGAGCAAAAAGGACGGCACGGGCGGGGCTCAGTACTATGCTGACAGGCTTCTGAAGGAATATCCTGAATACGAGGCCCGTGTGACCATTCTCGGACATCTCCAGAGAGGCGGCAGCCCTACGGCACAGGACCGTATCCTTTCCAGCCGTCTGGGAGTCGCCGCAATCGAGGCTCTCAAAGACGGGCAGAGGAATATCATGATAGGTGTCAAGGATGACAAAATCGTGTATGTGCCTATCAACAAGGCCATCCACATCGACAAGCCGATTGACAAGGAACTCATCAATGTACTGAATGTACTGTCGATATAAAGGGCTTTTACGCTGATTCCGCTAATTTTAAACACTAACCGCATATGAAGAAATTCTGGCCGATCTGTGCGCTTGTGCTCGCTTCGTGCAGCACTCCCGAAGTTTATGACTGGGCCCCTGCAGGGGACCGAATCAGCACTCCATGGGCTGATGAAGTGAATCCTGACAACGCGAGACCGGAGTATCCGCGTCCGCAGATGGTCCGCAAGGACTGGAAGAACCTCAATGGTCTGTGGGACTATGCCATCACTCCTGACAGTCTGGAAATGATGGCCGTGGCTGACGGGAAGATTTTAGTGCCTTTCTGCGTGGAGTCTTCGCTTTCGGGTGTCGGCCGCCGTGTGGGCAGGGGCGAGATTCTCTGGTACAGAACCACCATCGGGAAGCCACGGTCATGGCAGAGGACTCTTCTTCATTTTGACGCAGTGGACTGGTCCGCGGAGGTCTATCTGAACGGAGAACTTGCGGCAAGACATAGCGGAGGGTTCACGGCATTTACCGTTGATGTCACGGAATATCTCCAGGACGGTCCTGCGGAACTTGCGGTAAAGGTGTTCGACCCTACCGATGACCCAGCATGGTCCATTCC
>CABQAB010000365.1 GCA_902461985.1 uncultured Bacteroidales bacterium
CTTCATATCCCTGCGACCCCTCAGACCAAAGGCTCGATAGGTTCTGGACTTGTCGGGCTCATGCCGGAGGGTGGCTGTCTTGTGAACACAGCACGCAAGGAGGTGATTGACGAAGCCTCGCTGATGGAACTGATGGCTGAAAGGGTTGATTTGAAGTATATAACGGATGTCGCTCCGGATGCCGCCGGTTTTTCCGGGTTCGGCAGACGCTTCTTCGCAACGCCCAAGAAAATGGGTGCCGAGACAGCACAGGCGAACATAAACGCCGGTCTCGCGGCCGCAAGGCAGATAGTGGCCTATCTCAAGGACGGCTGTGAAAAATTCAGACTTAACTGACAGGCTATGGTAAGAGTCAAACCTTTTGCGGCCTTGCGTCCTCCGAAAGAAATAGTTGAGGAAGTGGCGTCCCGTCCCTACGACGTGATGAATTCCGCCGAGGCTGCGGCTGAGGCAGGGGAGAAGTCCCTGCTGCATATTACGAGGCCCGAAATAGATTTCGAGCCTTTCGTGGATGAACATTCAGACCTGGCATATTCCAAGGCGGTGGAGAATTTCTCCAGGTGGCGGGAGAAAGGATGGCTGCGTCAGGATGAGAGCGAAAACTACTATGTATATGCCCAGACTATGGAGGGGCGTGTGCAGTACGGTCTGGTTCTATGCGCCCATGTCGATGACTACGCCAACGGCACAATCAAAAAACACGAGCTTACCCGCAAGGAGAAGGAAGACGACCGTATGGTTCATGTGCGCATCCAGAATGCCAATATAGAGCCGGTGTTTTTTGCATATAAGGAATCAGCCGCGATTGATGCGGTGGTCGGGAAATATATAGCCCGCGAGCCCGAATATGATTTTGTGGCGGCTGACGGTTTCGGACACAGGTTCTGGGTGGTTGACGACCCTGAGGATGTGGCGGAAATCACAGAAGCGTTTGCCTCGGTCGATGCGTTCTATGTCGCTGACGGACACCACAGGACGGCGGCAGCTGCGAGAGTCGGTGCCGAAAAGAGGGCCGGGAACGAGGCTCACGACGGCGGGGAGGAGTACAACTGGTTCATGGCCGTGGCCTTTCCAGACAACCAGTTAAGAATCATGGATTACAACCGTGTGGTCAAGGATTTGAACGGATACACTCCGGAGCAGGTCCTGTCCTTGCTCTCCGCGGATTTCGAAATAGCGGAACTTGGTACTGAAGAAGAGCGCAAGGCGGCGGAAGGCGGGTTCGCACCTGTCCGCCTGCACGAATTTTCAATGTATCTTGACGGGAAATGGTATTCGTTGAAAGCCAAGGAAGGCAGATGCGATGACTCGGACCCTGTCGGTGTGCTGGACGTGACTTTGCTGTCCGAGAGGGTTTTGGACAGGATATTGGGAATCAAGGATTTGAGACTGGACAAGCGAATCGACTTTGTCGGTGGCATAAGAGGACTCGGAGAACTCGCGGGACGCGTGGACAGCGGGGAAATGAAAATAGCTTTCGCGCTTTGTCCAGTTTCAATGAAACAGCTTATTGATATTGCGGACAGCGGAAAGATTATGCCGCCAAAGACAACGTGGTTCGAGCCGAAACTCCGTTCCGGACTTGCCATCCATCTGTTAGGCTGACGTGACGGGCCTGCCCGTATAATTGTTGATTATAGAATGTACGATATAGATTATGTGCTGGAAAAGACCTCTGACACCAGGGCTCTGAAAATCGGAGTCGGGGCTGTGAAGGCAGTACCTGACATGTTCAAGAGGCTTTTCCCATCTTCTGTGGCTGTAGTGGTGGCAGATGAGAACACCTGGAAAATTGCAGGAAAGGAACTTAGTGACTGCTTGGAAGAGGCAGGTGTACCTATGGTTGAACCATATATTTTTTCAGACCCCAACCTCTTTGCCGAATGGTCTTATCTTGAAGCTTTGGAGTCCCGGCTTGCTTCCTGTGATGCGGTTGCGATTGCTGTGGGCGCAGGAGTCGTGAACGATCTGACCAAACTGGCTTCCTATCATTTAGGGCGGAGATAT
>CABQAB010000366.1 GCA_902461985.1 uncultured Bacteroidales bacterium
TTATTGCCCCTCCCTCCGTAGCGGGAACATGGGCGAAGAAATGTGATATGGTGTACAGACAACTTACGGAATCGGAATACTCTGACTTGGCGGCCAGAATTCTATATGAAGACAATCACATACTGATTGTGAACAAGAACTGCGGCGAAATCGTCCAGGGCGACAAGACCGGCGATGAACCTCTTTCAGAGACTTTCAAGGCGTTCATAGCAATGCGGGACGGAAAGCCGGGGCAGGTGTTCCTCGGGGTGCCCCACCGTCTTGACAGGCCGGTGAGCGGTGTGGTCCTGTTCGCGAAAACTTCCAAGGCTCTCGAAAGGCTTGCGGCCATGTTCCGTGACGGTTCTGTTCACAAAACCTACTGGGCATTGTGCTGCGAAGCCCCGGCAGCGGAGTCCGGTGAACTTGCGGACTTCCTTGTGCGCAATGAGAAGCAGAACAAGTCCTACATAGTCCGGGACAGACGATCGGATGCCAAACTCGCCAAGCTGAGATACCGTTTAATCGGAAACAGCGAGCATTATCATCTGATTGAAGTTGAGTTGCTGACAGGACGTCATCACCAGATACGCTGCCAGCTTGCGGGCATGGGCTGCCATATCAAGGGTGATCTGAAATACGGTGCCCCGCGTTCCAACCGTGACGGAGGAATATGCCTCCATTCACACAGTGCGGATTTTACCCATCCAGTGAGCAAAAAAGAGATTCATGTCGAGGCTCCTGTCCCCGGGTCATGGCCTCCGGTTGTCCGCTGAAGCTTATTTTGACGCCAGCTGGTTGTAACAATGGCGGCAGAGCGGCTCGTAAATGTCCTTCTCACCAAGTTCTACAAGGGATTCACTCGCTGAAAGCCTGTGGGAGAACTGTGCCGGACTTCCGCATTTGACGCAGATGGCGTGGACTTTCTGCACATCTTCAGCTACAGCCATGAGAGCCGGCATGGGGCCGAAAGGTTTGCCGAGGAAATCCATGTCAAGCCCTGCGACAATGACTCTGACACCTTTGTCGGCAAGTTTAGTGGCCACCTCTACGATAGACATATCGAAAAACTGGGCTTCATCTATTCCGACCACTTCAACGCCGTCCACCATGGAAAGGATTTTTTTCGGGTCGTCCACGGGATAGGAAGGAATGTGCTTGCTGTCGTGTGATACAACATCATCCTGGGAATATCTCGTGTCAATGCATGGCTTGAAAATGGCTATTCTCTGATTTGCGAACTGTGCTCTTCTCATTCTTCTGATAAGTTCTTCTGTCTTGCCGGAGAACATTGAACCGCAGATTACCTCCACAGAACCTGTGGCTTTTGATTTTTCAAGAAACATTGCTTTGACAATTAGTGATATTTGAATGAATTTGCCTACTTTTGCAGGAATTGCGGGACAAAGATACGAAGCAGTTTTGATTTTACGAAGATAAAGAGCCATATATGGAAGAAGATAGAAGACAGATTCTCGAAGAAATATTGGCAAAGGCAGACGCCCTGATGATCCAATGTGCTGAATTGAAGAACCTTGTGTCATCGTGTCTCGCAGACGGCGCGGTTCATGAAATTGCAGCCGTCGATGAGGACCTGCCGGAAGCCGTCGAGGATGCGGTAGAAGACCTGCCGGAAGCAGAGGTGGAAACGGTTGAAGACGATCTTCCCGAAGCAGAGCCGGTAGAGCCTGGAGAAGATTCGCCGGAAAATGAGGCGGAAACGGTTGAGGAAGACCTGCCTGAGATAACACCTGTCCAGCCTGAAGAAGATTCCGTCGGGACAGTCCTCGAAGAGCCAAAGCCTTCTCTTCCGGAATCCTATGCCATTGATCTGGACGATGACGTCAGCGTGATTCCGATTTTCGAGAAGGCACGCAAACATAAAGAATCTGCGGTCGTTGATGCCCTGGCCTCCAAAGAAAGCTGGAGGACGGACCTTCCAGGTTCAAAGGACAGCGACATGCGCAGTGCCAT
>CABQAB010000367.1 GCA_902461985.1 uncultured Bacteroidales bacterium
CTTGAGGAGCGCGGGAGTTGAAGCCGACGTGTTTACGGCCACACCCATGATGCCTGTTGCCAGATATTACATGAGAGACGATGCCGTGGCTCTGTTAGAAAGAGGCGGAGTGGCGCTTATTGCGGGAGGCACCGGCAATCCATTCTTCACTACAGACTCAGGTGCGGCATTGAGAGCTCTCGAAATAGGGGTCGATGCACTGCTGAAAGGCACCCGGGTGGACGGGGTATATACTGCTGACCCGGAAAAGGACCCGACCGCGGTGAAATATGACGAACTGAGTTTCGACAAGGCCTTGGAAGACCGGCTGAAGGTGATGGACCAGACGGCGTTCGCGCTGTGCCGTGAAGGCAATATGCCGATTGTGGTCTTTGACATGAACGCCAGGGGAAATCTCTCCAGACTGGTGGACGGACAGAAAATCGGAACTATAGTACACGCTTAGCAGCCGTTGCCGAACTTTTTCAACGGTATGACAAGACATATTCCTGGAAATAACAAATAAAACATAAAATTATGATTGACAAGGCAAAAGAAATTTTGGAAGAGGCAGGAATGGGTATGGAAGACGCATTCTCCTTTCTCGAAGAAGATCTCAAGACCTACCGTGTAGGCAAAGCCAATCCGGCAATTTTCTCGAATGTACTCGTGGATTATTATGGTTCCATGACACCTGTCCCGCAGGTGGCTTCAGTCACCACCCCTGACGCAAGGACTCTCGCTATCCAGCCGTGGGAGAAGAAAATGATTCCCGTAATCGAGAAAGCGATTTTAGACGCCAACCTCGGACTCACTCCGTCCAACAACGGGGAAACCATCCGCTGCAATGTGCCGCCTCTTACGGAGGAACGCCGCAAGGAACTTATCAAAAAGGCCAAATCAGCCGGAGAGAATGCCAAAATCGTTATCCGCAACTCCCGCAGGGATGCAATCGAAGCCTTGAAAAAGGCCCAGAAAGAAGGTCTTTCCGAGGATATGCAGAAAGATTACGAGCAGAGCGTCCAGAAAGAGACGGACAAGTGGATTGCCAAGGTCGATGAAATCGTAGCGGCCAAGGAAAAGGACATCCTTACGGTATGACGCCATGGGAAAGAGCAAAATCAAAGTCCCGTCAAAAGCCGGAATGATGCGCTCCAACGGGGACTATGAATGGAAATTCTCCACTTTCGGAGGTGTAACGAGGGTGAATGTCTCAACAGGAGAGGACATAGCACATCTTGATGAACTCGACCAGAAACTGTGGACAGTCCTCAGCTGCCCGGCAACCGGACTGGAAATGGACGCGGAGACTCTCGGCCTTCTGGATCTGGACGGTGACGGGAAAATACACGTAAACGAAATCCTCGAAACGGTAGCCTGGCTTAAATCAGTATTGGCGGACATGTCTGTATTGGTGGACAAGTCCACGAAACTGAATGTTTCGGCCATCCGCACGGACAGTGAAGAGTCTGCGTTGATACATGACTGTGCACTCCGCCTGCTCAAACACAAGAAATCAGGAGAACAGGCCGTTTCGTTGCAGGACGTGACCGACCGCGAAAGCATTTTCGCAGGCACTAAATTCAACGGTGACGGTGTCATAACCGCAGAATCCGCTGAAGACGATGAGCTGAAGACCATTATCGCCGACTGCATTGCCACCATGGGTGCGGTGCCGGACAGAAGCGGGGCGGACGGCATCGACAGCGCGAAACTGGATGCCTTCTACGCAGCTGTCAACGCACTTTATGCCTGGCAGAAAGCCGAGACCGAGGAAATATATGTCTACGGAGACGACACCGCAGCGGCTCTTGCGGCAAAAAACGCAATCAAAGACAAGATTGCGGATTTCTTCATGCGCTGTTCGCTCGCCCGTTTCAGCCCTAGGGGTTTCATCACCACCAAAAAGCCAACCAC
>CABQAB010000368.1 GCA_902461985.1 uncultured Bacteroidales bacterium
CATTTTGTGACGATTTGGGATTTGATGAACAGACTGCTCTTATGCTTGCGTCGCATATCCACATCCGAATCCCCCACATAAACCACATCCTCTATTGCAGTTCCCGTTTCCGCCGCAATCTCAAACACGACCTCCGGGTCCGGCTTGCGTGCCACACCCTCTCTCTGGCCGTGGACAGATGCAAAACGGATATCAGGAAACAGAGCCGCAACCAATGTTTCTGTCGCTTTCTGGTATTTGTTGGAAGCCACTGCTATTTTGGCTCCTTTCGACTGCAATGCCGAAAGAAGTTCCGGAACGCCCGGATATGGTCTTGTATTGTCGCAGAGGTGCAGATTGTAATATGCCCTGAAATCATCGAGAAGCGACTCTGCCCTGCAGGATTCTTCCGCCGGAAGCGCACGCTCCATGAGTTTTCCTATTCCGTTGCCCACAAATGCGTAATAGGCGTCCACCGGATGCACAGGATAACCGTGCTGAGCGAGAGTATGGTTACCGGCGGCCGCAAGGTCTTGCACCGAATCAATCAGTGTACCGTCAAGATCAAATATGAAAAGCTTCCCTGAAATGTTCTCCATAATCATCAATTTTGCCGCAAATATACATCTTCTTGTCAAAAATCAGTATCTTCGTAATCTTCAAAAAACAACATAGTCTCACTGATGAACTCAAGTTTCGCATTTGCGAAACACCGCTTAAGGAGGGACTTCGGCCCGACAAAGTCCCTCTCCCGAGGGGAGGGATTTAGGGTGGGGGTAACGTGGATAAAAAAGAAAGTGCGTTGGGAAAGTTTCGCAAGTCTTTCCAATGAACTTTAACTCAAATAATTAAGACTTGCGAAACGTGAGTAATGAATATATTTTTGTCAATATTGTATGTATTGCTCATCGCAGGGATACTGCTGACGATAATTTTCGACAACGGTGATTCAGGCAAAAAAATCGCCTGGATTTTAGTGGTGTCCGTGCTGCCCGTCGCAGGCATTGTGCTGTATCTCATGTTCGGCATCTCCTACCGTCAGCACTGGCTTTTCAGACGCAGGTACAAAGTCGCTCTTGAGACGTTTGACAGGGAAAAGGACGCGAAACTCGAACGCCTTCTGCGCCTAAAACCGGATTACGGACTGATTGACGAAAGATTCCGGCCCCTGCCAAGATTGTTCACGGACGGGATGCACAGTTTTCCTTTCAGCAGGGGCAATTCTTTTGAAATCATAACCGACGGCAAACGCAAACTCTCTCTGCTGCTGAACGACATGGAAAACGCAAAAGAGTCCATTCACGTGGAGTATTTCCATTTCGGGGCGGACGAGGGCAGCAACGCAATCAGGGACATGATGACGAAAAAAGCCAAAGAAGGCGTCGAAGTCAGGTTCATAAACGAAAATATAGCCAACCTGCCCATCCCTGCCATATATTATGACAGGATGAAACGTTCCGGCGTGGAAGTCAGGAGATTTACGAATCCGACCATAGGTCTTGTCAATTTTGCCACCAAGCTCAACTACCGCGACCACAGGAAAATAGTCGTAATCGACGGCAGGATAGCATACACCGGAGGGATGAACATAAACAACCACTATTTCTTCCAGTGGCGTGACACTCATCTGAGAATCGAGGGCAATGCCGCAGCCTCACTGCAAGCCTCTTTCCTCAGTTCCTGGCTGACCTCCGGAGGGAGACTGAAACGCCCTTTGCCGGACTATTTCCACGAATTCACTGAAGGGGAAGCCATCGCCTGCGGTCCAGACACACTCACGGACAAGATGATGCAGGTTGTCGCCGACACTCCGGACGCTCCGTGGCCTATGATACAGATGGGCTATGAATTGGTGCTTCAGAACGTCAGGGACTACATATTTATCCAGTCCCCTTATTTTGTCCCTCCG
>CABQAB010000369.1 GCA_902461985.1 uncultured Bacteroidales bacterium
GCTCCCTCGCATGGAGACAGACATTTGCGGCGCATAAGCTTGTGGCGACTCCGGAAGGGCTTCCTCTTTATCTCTCGAAAGAGAATTTCAGCAACGGGTCCATCGGCACTGTGGATCTGTCCTATCCTTCCATCCCCATATTCCTGCTGTACAATGTGGATCTTGCCAAAGCTCTTATGAACCCTATTCTGGACTATTGTTCTTCAGACAGATGGGACAAGCCGTTCGCCGCCCATGATGTAGGACGCTATCCGCGTGCCAACGGACAGAATTATGGCGGAGACATGCCGGTGGAGGAAAGCGGGAATATGCTTATCATGGCTGCTGCAATCGCCAGGGCCGAGGGGAATGCCGGGTTTGCCATGAAATATATGCCTCTTTTCAGTAAATGGGCCGGATATCTTGAAGAATATGGACTTGACCCTGAGAACCAGCTCTGTACCGATGACTTTGCCGGTCATTTCGCCCATAATGCCAATCTTGCCGGAAAAGCTGTCCTTGGTATTGCTGCATACGGCTATCTTGCGGACATGGCTGGCGACAGGGAGTCGGGCAGGACTTATATGCAGAAGGCGCGCGCCTATGCTGCCGAATGGGAGAGGATGGCTGATGACGGTGACCATTACCGTCTGACATTTGACCGTCCGGGGACCTGGAGCCAGAAGTACAATCTCGTGTGGGACAAGCTGTTCGGATGGAATATATTCCCGGAAAAGGTGTTCGGCAAAGAAATCGCGTTCTATCTTGCACACCAGAACATCTATGGCCTCCCTCTTGACTGCCGTGAGCAGTACACCAAGACAGACTGGGTCATCTGGTCAGCCACAATGGCAGACAATGAAACTGATTTCCGAGCTTTGGTGAAACCTATATGGAAGTTTATGGACGAAACTGAGGACCGCTCTCCGATGAGCGACTGGACATGGACGGACCGTCCTCATTCCCAGCAGTTCCGCAACCGTTCAGTAGTCGGCGCATATTTTATGAAACTTCTTGATAGAAAATGGAATGAAGACAGATATGAAAAAAAGTAAAGCAACTGTAGCGGCAATATTGCTGCTGTCTGTGGTTCTGGCTTTTCCTGTGGTATCGTCCGCTGCTATGCCTGCACATACCAGGGCTAACGTGTCGAAATACAAGAAAATATGCCGCGACAGTATATCCTGCCTGATGAAAGCCATGTACCGTGAACCTGGAGGTTCCTTGAAATATCCGTTCATAGCTCCCGGAAGTGCCGCATATCTCGACGACCTGTGGGATTGGGATTCATGGCTCAGCAGTGTCGCGCTGAGGCAGATTCTGCTGGACTGCGGAACAGATGCAGACAAGGAGGAGGCTCTCCTCTATGAGCAGGGATGCGTGCTGAATGCTCTGAGCTATGGAGGTATGGACGGATATATCCCTGTCTGTATATCCAGGACATTTCCTTCCCGTGAAGAAATTCTCCGTTCCCGCAATATCTACAAGATAAATATGCACAAGCCTTGTCTTGCACAGCATGCAGCCTTTATTGTCAGGAATATGGGAGGGGATGCCGAATGGCTCCGCGGACAGTATTGGGTGCTGTCGTCATTCGTGGCGAAATATATGAACTGGCACCGTCATAAGGAGACAGGTCTGCTGTATTGGGAAAATGATGAGATGATAGGGGTTGACAATGACCCTTCCACTTTCTATAGACCTGAGGAAAGTTCAGGCTCAATTTTTCTTAATACGCTGATGTATAAGGAACTGCTTGCCATGAAGTATATCAGTGACTGTCTCGGTATGCAGGAAAACGGCAGGGATTACGGACTCATGGCGGAAGAGCTCCGCGAGTCAATCCGCAGGCATTGCTG
>CABQAB010000370.1 GCA_902461985.1 uncultured Bacteroidales bacterium
CGTCACTCACACCGTCCAGAATGATGAAAAGCGGGTTCCTGCTCTCAGCCAAAGCCTTTTCCACCATGGATTCCAAGTCCACTGTCTCGATTTGTGCAATATAGGCGACAACCCCTTGATGTGCCCCGCGCACTTCCCTGTTGAGCTTTTCCATGGGAACAAACTGGCAGTTGATTTTCTTTTCGCCGATCAAAGCATATAACTGACGGAACTGCTCCCCCTCCATACCCTGTTTCAACAGGATTCTTTCAAAGCGTTTACCGGCACGTATAGCTTCCATGACCGGATGTATTCCATAAAGCACCTGAGTCTTGTTCTCTTCCATAATCTTCTAATCTAAAATTTATATCACAAACTGTCTTCCAGCTCCGCCCACTCGTCGGTCATGGCGTCCACGTCCCTTTTTCGTTCCAGGAACTCTCGGGTCAGTTCCATGTAATCATCGGACGGAGAGGGATTTGCGAGAACTTGTTCAATTTCTTTCATCCTTGCGGAAACTTCTTCAATTTTCTTCTCAAGATAGGAAATGCGGTTGCGGAGCTTCCTTTCTTCCTTGCTGATGAATTTCTTGGCTTTGTATTCTTCCGCCGCCGCTGACCTGACAGGTTCAATCTTCTCTGTTTCCGGCTTTTGCGCATCATGCCTTTCAAGTTCGCTGAGATTGTCGATTTTCTTCTTCTCAAGGAAGTCGCTGACTCCCCCGAGGAACTCGCGCACCTGTCCGTCCCGGAACTCATAGAGTTTGTCCACCAGACCGTCAAGGAAATCACGGTCGTGGGAAACAATGATCAAAGTACCGTCGTATGCCTTCAGAGCCTGTTTCAATATATCCTTGGAGAGTATGTCCATATGGTTCGTAGGCTCGTCAAGGCAGAGCAGATTGTAGGGTCGCAGCATCAGTTTCGCCATGGCAAGCCTTGCCCTTTCGCCTCCGGAAAGCACGGCCACCTTTTTGTCAATATCCTCGCCCCTGAACAGGAAAGACGCGAGTATATCCCTGAGTTTCAGCCGTATGTCGCCCACCGCAATGCGGTCCAATGTGCCGAACACTGTATCTTCCTTGTCCAATACATCTTCCTGGTTCTGTGCATAATAGCCTATGTTTACGTTGTATCCCACATGAGACCTGCCGTGCATCGGGCTCAAAGTGCCGGTCACTGCACGCATTAGCGTTGTCTTTCCTTCGCCGTTGCGTCCGACCAGAGCCACTTTCTCACCCCTGCGCACCTCAATCTGCGCACCGCTGAATACAATTTTGCCGTCATAACCTAAACTCAGGTCTTCAGCTTTATACACGATGTCTCCGGCACGCGGGGCAGGCGGGAACTTGACAGCGAGAGCAGATTTGTCCTCCATATCCACCTCGATTCTTTCGAGTTTTTCCAGCTGCTTCACCCGGGACTGCACCTGGTTGGACTTGGTCGGCTTGTAGCGGAAACGTTCGATGAACTCCTCAGTCTTTTCAATCATCTTCTGCTGGTTCTCGTAAGCGGCCCGCTGCTGCGCAATGCGCTCCTTGCGGAGTTCCAGATACTTGCTGTAAGGAACTTTATAGTCGTGAATCCTGCCGAGCATGATTTCTATGGTGCGCCCGGTCACATTGTCCAGGAATTTCCTGTCATGGGAAATCAGCACGATTGAACAGCGTGTATTCTTCAGATAGTCCTCCAGCCACTCTATCGATTCAATGTCCAGATGGTTCGTAGGCTCATCGAGGAGCATTACGTCCGGCTTTCCGAGCAGAATCTTTGCCAGTTCTATGCGCATATTCCATCCCTGGCTGAAGGTCTCGGTCGGGCGGGAAAGTTCCTCGTACTTGAATCACAACCCTGTC
>CABQAB010000371.1 GCA_902461985.1 uncultured Bacteroidales bacterium
TAGCCACATCGACTCCGTCCCACAGACCATAATAAAAACTTAACGCGTCAATAATCTTTATCGTCTGGCCGGGTTCATCTCCACCGCCATCTCCGGGCTTGTCATCGCCGTCGCCGGGTTCTTCCTCAACTGGAACTTTAATATCATCGTCATCGAGTGACGGCTGACAGGAGGCCAGCCCGACTATAGAAACGGCTGCCACCAATAATCTGAAACACTTTTTCATGAATAAACTGTTTAAATTTGTCTACTTCGAAGGAACTGACGCGGCAGGCTTGGCTGAAATCATTTTGCAGCTGCCGTCGAACGATGCACCTAACTCCACTGACAGTTTCGCGATTGTAAGGTCACCCTTGACCGAACATGAAGATTTGAGGGACAGGACGCCTTTTACGGTCAGACTGCCTTCGACTTTTCCGAAAATGTCGGCGTCACCGCATAATATTTCTCCCTTGACGTTCGCCCCCTCACCGATTACCACTCTGCCGGTGGAATTGATTCTGCCGTCGAAAGTGCCGTCAATCCTGATGTCGGACTTCGACTCGATTTCGCCTTTGAAAATAGTTCCCTCGGCAATTCTGCTCACTGCATTGAGGTTGCCCGAAGGCTGTAGTTCTTTATATCCCATATTCTTTGATTTTTTCATATCATTAAGAGAGCCGCCCGTGGCAGTTCTTGTATTTCTTGCCGCTGCCGCATGGACAAGGATCATTTCTGCCGACTGTCTTCTCGACCCGTACCGGAGCCTTCATCTTCGGTTCGCCTGAATTGGTGACAAGGTCCGTACGGCTGGTGGTCATCCGGCTCATATCCGGTTTGCGGGTCTCGGCCTGGCGCGGAGCCTCCTCACGCAATGCTATGGCAGCCCGGAGCAGGAACGAAAGTGCATCGGTATTCAAAGACTCAAGCATGGAGCTGAAGAGGTTGAAGCTCTCGAATTTGTAGACAAGAAGCGGGTCTTTCTGCTCATATGTAGCATTCTGGACAGACTGCTTCAGATCATCCATTTCCCTCAGGTGCTCTTTCCAGTGACGGTCGATTTCAAAGAGGACTATGGTTTTGGACAAGGCCTTGCCGATTTCCTTGCCGCCGTTTTCATAGGCTTTCTGGAGATTTACCGAAAGATTCAGCATCCTTCGTCCGTCAGTAATCGGAATCGCGATGTTCACGTACCTGCCTCCCTGTGTTTCGTAGACTTTCTGGATAACAGGGAAAGCCTTGGCGATAATACCCTCCAGCCTGCGCTCGTATGTAACTTTCATATTCTCGAAGAGCTTTTCCGCGAGCTTGCCGGTGTCCGCCTTGTTGAAGAATTCCTCATCGAAGTCCAGGTCAAGGGAGAAACGTCCCATCACATACTCAGAGAAATCCTCAAAAGCCATTTCGGAAGCCTTCTCGGCAAGCATCTCTGCAGTGTCCTGCATCATATTGTAGATGTCGATAGAAATCCTTTCGCCTGAAAGTGCGTTGCGTCTTTTGCCGTAGATGACCTCTCTCTGGGAGTTCATCACATCGTCATACTCAAGAGTACGCTTACGGATGCCGAAGTGATTCTCCTCGACTTTCTTCTGAGCCTTTTCAATGGCATTGGAGAGCATCGGAGCCTCAAGGGCTTCATTTTCCTGCATTCCGAGACTGTCCACGACCTTGGCGATACGCTCCGACCCGAACAGACGCATCAGCTTGTCTTCCAATGAGATGAAGAATATTGAAGAACCCGGGTCGCCCTGACGTCCGGAACGTCCTCTGAGCTGTCTGTCCACCCTTCGGCTGTCATGGCGTTCAGTACCTACATAGTGAATGTCGGGATTGATGAAATCA
>CABQAB010000372.1 GCA_902461985.1 uncultured Bacteroidales bacterium
TATCGTAGTGCTTAGCAGTTGCCGTGACAGCGACAGTGTAGCTGCCCTGCGCAAGTCCGTTGCCCTTGGCTGCGCTGATTTCACCGGTAGTTGCGTTAATGGAAAGCACGGAAGCATAGGCTGCTGACGCATCCTTGAATGAATATGTATAACCAGCAGGCATAGGAGTCGCCGGCTTGACAGTCCACGGAGCATGCTCTTTCTTCACAGCATCTGCATAGACGAGTTCCACTTTCTCGAATACCGAGATCCTCACGACGTCCGTGAACACTCCCCTTGCGCTTTCTGCACCTATGGCCTCGGTCACGCACCTTATGTCAAGCGCATATTCGCCGACAGTCCAGCCGCCGCGATGGATACTGATTCTGTTGCCTTCGAACGTGAACCTTCCGTTCCAGTCGAATGTGCTGCCGTCTAACCTCGCATCTGCAATAGAGTATGAAACTACCGGCGAACATTCGCCCTCAGCAGTAAGGACATAGACAGGAAGTTCCTCGACAGAATCAGCATCCAGAGACTTTATCTCTATGGAAGAAGGCTGCGGAGCGGCGGTCAGTGCCTCAGGAAGACCTGCAATACATCTTACCGCGAGGACATCGTCAGAAGCAAGATCCTGGCCTGCGTATCTGTAAGAAAGGGAAACCTTGTACTCACCCACAGGAGCATCCTCGGCCGCAGTGACTGTGATGACACCGCTCTGCGCATCGACAGCGAACATATCTCCGTATGCGAACTCCTCTCCATTGAGTTTGACAGCCTTGACGGCAATGTCAGAAGGCACGACGTCATCCTCGAACACCGGCACATATCGCGCGCCAACATTCTGATAGAAGTCTGAAGCGTCAGGATAAGTCATCTTCACAGGCATTGCAGCCACAGTGAATTTGAGCGCGTCCTTCAGCAGACCGACTTCGCTTTCTTCCTGGAATGACTCCGTGCTGACCTTCAGATCCGCCACATAAGTACCTAAAGCCCAGTCATCGGACCTCAATACCGAGACTATGCTCTGAGCGGCATCGGCACTAAGGAGTCCGGAGACATTATCCACAGCCTCGCCGTCCTTGCGTAGATTTCTTACTTCAAGACCCGTGATTTCCGCAGCCTCAGTCTCAGGAACGATGCTGACAAAAGGAAGTGACGCCTCGGAATCGGAACAGAGGTCTTCAAATCTCAGATTCAGATGCTCCGGGTCTATCCTTACCTCAGGCATGCCCGGAATGACGGTGACGCTGAGCACATTCTTAAAAATATAATTCTTGCCGTCCACGGTACATGTAATGCTGACGACATATTCTCCCTCCTCGACATCAACAGGGGCTGAAACCGTAATTTCACCTGTTGCGGCATCGATGCTGAACATGTCCCCTTTCCACAGTCTTTCACCGAAAAAGACAGAATGGATGGAAAAATTGCCCGGTTCGCCGCTTTCAACCTGAGGAGTCACCTTCACGGTCTTCATTGGGATAAGCCCCTTTACCGGAGTATATGAAAGTCCGGCTATGATTTCAGGCTCCGGCTGCTGCTCTTCAACGCATCCTGACAGGAAAAGCGGAAGAAACGCAAGAGGAAGCAGATATCTCTTTCTTATATTCATAGTTACCTAATTTGTCAGTGTTATTCAAGATAGTCTTTGTCGAGCCAGATGGCAAACGGCACGATTCTCTGGGCTACAGGTGCATTTCCAAGGCCTAACGCAGTATCGGAGAATGTCATCTGGCCAACGAACGCTCCGTCAGCCCAGCCGTTGTCATACCAGAGTCCACGGTTCACAACTACGGAGAACTGGTTCGCGCCGGCAGTGCCGTCCACAATAGGCAA
>CABQAB010000373.1 GCA_902461985.1 uncultured Bacteroidales bacterium
ATCTCCCCCAAACTCAGCATCCCGTGGGTGTAGAGTGAAACGGAAGCAAATCCTCCGAGACAGCCCGGGATGATGCCTATAGCGGCCCCGAACACAACCTGGCCCCAGCGGCTTTTGCCGAGAACAGAAAAGAACCTGCCTCTCGATTCTATGTTTATGGATTCGATCATCATCATCATGACAACGACCAGCCCAGTGATCTGCAGGGAACTGCCGAGGATTGCCAGGGCTTCGTGCAATACTTCCATTATTCTAAGTATCCAGTTATAAAAAGATTGATTACCGGCCTGAGAGGGGAGTTTGTGGTGAGCTTGACCATTATCAAAGTCTCTCCCTTGGGCATCATTGAACTGTCGACATGGACTCTGACGGAGCCTTCCTGTCCCGGACAGACCGGTTCTATGGTGCCGTGGGAGTATTTCAGGGCATCGGTTTCACAGCGGTAGACGCAGAAACATTCTTCGCCGTCGTTTCTGAAGCGAAACTCGGCGTGTATCATGGAACCGACTTTCTGTTTCCCGAAACTGAAACTGCTTGATGCGAACACCGGTCTCGGCCCTTTCGCTTTCCGGGCATCACTGAGTGAACTGAAATTCTCTGTGGTGAATGCATGTATTCTCAATTTCCCGGCTTTGGAGTCCGCCGGCAGCCCTTTCAGCTCGAATGAGCTTTTCCCGTCCACAACCGGGGTGGCGTAATAGCAGTTCCCGCCCCACTTTTTTCTTGAACTCCGGACCGTGAATTTTATTTCTGCTTCTTTGCCTGCCTGGAGTTTCCGGGACGGCATGTCGATATCCAGTTCTTCACTGAGGTCCTTGAAGCCTATTTCCATGGCTGAACTGCCTAAATTGGCTATTTTGAAACTGCCGCTGCGGCTTTCGCCCTGAAGGAGTTTGCCCCCTTGTACGTCCAGGCTTCTGAACCCGAGGTTTCCGAAACGTTCGGTATAGATTTCCTCCATGCTCAGCGGCTTTTCGTGGCAGACACCACGTAGCTTGAGTATGACAGGCTTTTTGCTGCAAGACAGGTAGACCGTAAGGTTCTTGTCAAAGGGGACAGGCGCTTCGTTGTTGCTGTAAGTGGCTGTTATTACGCCTTTCGCGCCGCTCTTTACGGGTTCTTTGGTCCAGTTTACGTCCGTACATCCGCAGGAGGACACCACATTATATATGGCGACAGGGGCATCGGAACCGTTGCTGAGCGTGAAACTGCATTTTACTGCCCCGCTTCCCAAAGTCAGGTCCCCGAAGTCGTGGACATCTTTGTCGAAGACTACCTTGTCGGCGACTTTGACCTGAGCGGACGCTTCTGTTACCGTCATTGCTCCTAAAAACATGGACAGGAGCAATGGCATCATATATTTTCCGCAATGTTTCATTTTTAACTTTTAAGGAAGACAAAGGTAAGAAAAGATAAGACAATTATAGCGCAAAATTTTGTTTGAAACCAAACTCTTGCTAATTTTGTGACGGCTATGCGGCGTCGTGTCCGCAGCTGATGTTGAAATACATTAACAACAAACTTATAATTATTCAATTATTATGGCACACAAAATTTCACAGGATTGCGTCGCTTGCGGCACCTGCATTTCTGAATGTCCGGTAGGAGCTATTTCTGAAGGCGAAATCTACACAATCGACCCTAATGTCTGCATCGACTGCGGCACTTGCGCAGACGTATGCCCTCAGGGCGCTATCTCGGCAGAATAATCCTTTCCGGGATATGCGGTGCTGATGCGCCACAATTCAAGAGACTGACTGAAAAATTCTTTTTAGTCGGTCTTTTTTGTAATTGTCATCTCG
>CABQAB010000374.1 GCA_902461985.1 uncultured Bacteroidales bacterium
TGGCGTCTGCACAGACGGAGAATCTCGACATTGTTGGGACGTGCAAGTTTCTTGTTTCTCGCGGGGATGAGGGAGGAAGAATTGATTTCTATCACGGTCCGGCTGTCGCGCGATGCCATGACTATAGGCTCGAAATCGAGTTCGGCAGTTCCGTCGCCGGGATGCGCGAGGACATTCACCCACTCTGAAGCCATGACTTTCAGCACGCCCTCCGTGTTCTGCTCCTTAGTGCCGCCCGTCCAGCAAAGGCGGTGTATTCCTGCGATGCGTATGTCCATGAAGCCGTAGTGATACTCGTCAAGGTCAAGATTGCCCTCAAAGTCGAGTATGTTCAGTTCGCATCCCATAAGCAGCTTCACGCCGTACATTTCCCGCGGAATGATGCCGTAGTTCCTGAAATACATCGGGTCAATTGCTCCTGGAAGACAGGGCGCATGGTCAGTTATCCCAAAGTATTCTATACCTTTGTCCGCGGCCGCCTTCACCATCTCTTGTAGGGTGGAATACGCGTGCCCGGACGCAATCGTATGATTGTGTATGTCCAACAGTGTTTTCATACTGCAAATTTAACGATATTTTTTCTTACGTGGTCTCACTATGTGAGCCAAGAAAGGATCAAACTTCGTTTGGCTTTGCGCTCGGCTTTCACTATCTTTGCCAGTCGTCCGGTCAATGCCGGCGACATACATATTGAAAAGCGTTTTGTTTTATCCTTTCACGGAAAATCGCCAATTCCGAAAGGCGTCCGGCAATGCCTCCGTGAAGATGGACAGAATTTTCCCACGCTTTTCCTTTGATGTACCGACGGACATAAGTGGGAATCCCGTCAAGCAAAAATTCAACTCTATGAAAAAAAAGTTTTTCATTTTCTTGCTTGCCCTGGTTGCATCATGCTTCGGGGCGAAGGCTCAGGATGTCATCATGACAAGAGACTATTCCGTTATTGAGGCTGTCATTTCAGAAATCAGCGACGACTACGTGACCTACAAGGCCTTCCAGAATCAGGAGGGACCGAATATCAAACTCAAGACTGCAAATGTTTTCAAAATCACGTTCCAGAACGGCAGCGAACAGTTTTTCAATGAAAAAGGCTCGATGGTGGAGACCAAAGAGGAAGCGACAGCCAAGATCCTGGATACCGGCTATGAGGGGATCGCTGCAAGGAACAGTTCTGCAGAACTCATAAGAAACGGAAACATTCTGATATTCCGTGACAACGGTTTAACATGGGCACTGACTTCCGACATGGTTTCACCTGAATTCTGGAGCAGATACAGGTCAGCTTCCATAATGAAGGACGCAGGTGAATATATGTGGGCCTGCGGTCTCGGCTGGATGCTCGGGGCGGCGTTAAGTTATGCAATATGGCAGAGCGAATCGATCGAATCTTTTCTTATAGCATCGGCCTGTATATGCGGTCCAGTGATTGTGGCCGGCATTCCGCTCGACGTGGTCGGCTCGAAAAGGCTCAACTCCCTTGCGGAAGAATATAACAAGCAACATTCCGACAGACATGCATCCCTGACATTCGGAGCGCAGAGATACGGCGTCGGTATCGCCCTGAGATTCTAAATTCTGCAAAATATTGAGATTATATTCGGTAAAATGTTGGAATTTCATTCGGTAAGTTGTGAAGATTTTATTCGGTAAGATGTGGCCTTTATGTTCGGTAAATTGAATTCACTGGTTAATACAATGGCATAGTGAAAACAAGTTTTCCCGCTGTGGCTCGGCTTTCACTATGTGGTCTCACTGCGTGAGCCAAGATAGGATGCACCTCGGCAAAGCCCGTATTGCAT
>CABQAB010000375.1 GCA_902461985.1 uncultured Bacteroidales bacterium
TTTACTTCAATGCGACGGGCATAAAGAGCGTCGGAATGTATGCCGGAGGCTGGAAACCGGTCGAAAACAGCGTCAGCGGAGCAGTCGCGTATGACGGCACGATAGGCGACAAGACCGACACCGACAACGGATATGTGGCTGAAATCGTGCTTCCGCGCAAGGATATAAATATAACGGACGGGAAGCTGCTTATCAATGTGCTCCTGTTCGATTCAGTGGCTGCCGAAGAGGATGCAATCGTAAATTCGGCATCCACCAGGACAAATGAATGGCCTGTGTTGAGAGGACTGTAAAAACATACGATCATGAAAAAGAACAAAGAATACAGATCTCCCGAAACAATTGAATCGGGAGTCGTACTTGAGCTGGGGTTCGCGCAATCTGGTGAGAAATGGTACGACCGCGCCGGGAGCGGCGATTTTGACTATACTATTGATAACGATAACAGATGGGAGTAATATTATGAAATGCTGTTACAACAAAATGTTTCTGCTGCTTGCCGTATGCATGCTCGGAATTTCATGTCAGAAAGAAGAACCGTCCGGAAATGAAGAGCCGGGTGTGAACAATCCGTCAGTCCCGGACAAGACTCCGGAAACCGTCACTGTGGAAGTGTCTCTGGACGACGCGGCCGTCAAAAGTTTCACGGACTCCGAAGGACTCAGATGGCAGGCGGGCGACAGGCTTGTCTGCTCCGGTGGAATAGACCTGACTTCAGAGGCCTTGAAAGCGGAAGACATCACAGGGGACGGTACAAAGGCTGTCTTTACTTTTGACGGCATCCTGACTTCCGAGGACAGGAAAGTATGGTTCCATTCCACTACCTGCAATTCTGCGACCGTGGAGTTCCCGGACAGACAGACCCAGTCTGCGGCCGGTGAAATGAATACGGAGTACATATTCCTCCACAGCGGTACGGAGGCTATGGACATACATAAGGGCGAGGAACTTCATATAGGAATGAAAATCGCCGGAAGCATATTCCGTTTTATTCCGTATACGGCGGAATACAATGACGAAAAGATTGTCTCAGTCACTCTCAGTTCGTCTTCTCCGCTTGCTGGAACGGTTGAGTATAACAGGGTAGAGGGCACTTACAAGGCTGTGGCTGAAGGCAGTCCGGCTTCGGTGACCGTCGGCCTCGGAACGGCTTTGTCTCTCGATGGAGTGACGTCCATGGATTCGGGCAAGGGTATATATATGGCTGTACCTGCTACTGCCGCTCCGGTTTCAGGATATAAATATGAGGTGGAGACGGATGTGGCAAGATATGTTTTCGATGCCGGTGACGGACAGCTTGCAGTTGCGGGGAATGTCTTAAGGAACGTGCCTCTTAATATGGACAGGGATGATGTGGCAAGGCAGGTGCTCGCTCCTGGTATATATGATGCTGCTGGATATGCGGCTTTCGCTGAAGCCGTCAATGCCGGAGGCGACCTTTCCGCATGGACTGACGAAGCAGGTGAAGTGAACCTTTACGCTGACCTTGAACAGGATGATAACTATATCTATATCAATGAATTCTCTGGAATTTTCAACGGCAACGGGCACAGGATTGTCTGCAACAGGAAGTCCCGTCCTCTATTCAATGTCATTGCGGAGGGTGCTGTGGTGAAGAATCTTACCGCGGCTGGTACTTATACAGGTTTGGAGAACCAGGGAGAGCAGGCCTTCGCCTCATTTGCAAGAATCAACAAAGGCACAATCGAGAACTGCATAAACGAGACCTCGGGAGAACTGACGTCTACGGTCGCTGTCGCATTCGGCGGATTTGTCGGACAGAACGGAGGTCT
>CABQAB010000376.1 GCA_902461985.1 uncultured Bacteroidales bacterium
GACGAGATATTTCGACCTCAAGCGGCTCGGCAGGAACGTACCGCGCTATGATGACAAAGGCGGCATGGTTTCCGAAATCAGAAGTGACGACTACCGTATGCTGCTGCCAATCCCCAAATCAGAGTATAAATACAACAGGAACATTACGGAAGCAAACCAGAACCCTCATTGGGCTTATGAGAAAACAGAATAATCTTTAATTACGTTTATATGAAAAAGTTACTTGCATCTTGCTGCATCGCGACTGCTGTCCTCGCAGCGGTTTCGTGTGAAAAACCTGAAAACGGCTACACCGGGACCAATTACATCTATCTGACGGCTGCGGCCAACTCTATGTATGACACTGCGGACGATGCCCTTGACGTGACAGTGCAGCTTACTACAGCACTGGATGCCGACCTGGCTTTGACTCTGAAAGTCGAAAACGACGAGGCGGGCATCATTACACTTGAAGGCAACCCGCTGACGATCAAGGCCGGGGAGAAAACCGGAACAGTCACGATTAAGACAAAGGAATTGGAGTCCGGACTTTCAAAGAATTTCAGGATTACTTTGGATAATGAGGCTACTGTCCTTCCGGAAAAGGTGGCATGGAAGGAGGATTTCACGTTTACCGTCCATACCTCTGCCGTCCCTGAGCTTACCGCTGAGCAGACAGCCATTATAGAAGCATACCGGCAGAAGACAGGCATAGATTTGACTGATTATCTTGGCCTGGTGGACGTGACGACTGTCTACACTGCATCAAATCCGGATTCAGACATCCCGAATGAGCCGATAACCATTACGGGAAAGACGACAATCTTGCTTTCGGAGCAGTCTACGGCAGACAGTCCTGTGCTCAAGATGGCTGTAAACCCCATGGGGCTTACCGATGAACTGTACAAGAAACTCAGGGAATCCACAGTCACCAATGAATATTGGCTTGATGAGAATTCGTCTCCTTCATATGGCCAGCTTATGGAGGCTATAAAGTGGAATGCCAACTCTGAGGAGACTTTTTCCGTTACTCTTGACGGTATTACTCTCAATGGTGACGGAACAATCGATTTTGTGGATGATGTGGAATGTCTTGACGGTTACGGTGATGAGGTGATTCAGAAAAAAGTGAATTTTGAGTTCAACTTTACAGCGTATGACCGGGAAAAAGATGCCCTTGCGGAAGAAAAAATCGGTACGGCTGTGGATGAGGACTGGTATCCGGACGCGACTGCAAATCCTGAGCACTGGTTGAACAGTGATGACATTTCTGAAGATGCGTATGAGTACGGTAATTTCATAGAATATTCGGCCGGGATTTCTGAAAAAGCCATGACTTTCACCTTCCCTATATACAACACGATTGACTATGACTATTCCAAAGCCATAGTCACTTACACCCCGAACAAATAGGGGATAGCCTGAGGAAAATGCGGGAAAAACGCCGGGAATGGCGGAATTATGCCGAAAAATTCCTAACTTGTCACCCCTTTTAGGAGATTACTTAGAAAGACAGGCATGACAATAAAACTGAAGATGACGTTTGCGGTGCTTGCCGCCGTACTTATGATAAACTGTTCCGATGCGAAAGCATCGGAACTTTTATCTCATCATATCGCTTCCGATGAAGGTAAATTGACTGCGAGACAGTCTTGCAAGGGCTCCGACCCAGTGCTGCCACGCGAGGGGATGATAGAACGCAGGCTTGACAACGGGCTGAAATATGTCGTGATGAAAAGCGATTCGCCCTCAAGAATGGTCGAGTGCAGAATCATTTTCAAGGCACCT
>CABQAB010000377.1 GCA_902461985.1 uncultured Bacteroidales bacterium
CTCTGACGACATGGGCGGACACGAAAACGGCGAAGAAGCGAGTGCCACAACCTTGGAATGTCTCCATGAGCACTTCGATGCTGGACGTATCAGTGAAGAGGACTTTGAAGAGGACTTGCGCAAGTGCGTACATGACATCAGCGACAGGCTCAATGCCCTTGCCCGGGAAAGGGGACAGGAAGATCCTATGGGCTGCACTCTTACGGGCATAGTCTGGCATCATGGAAAAGTCCGGGCCATAAACGCCGGAGACAGCCGCACATTCAGATTTCGCAACGGGATTCTGCGTCCTCTCACCACAGAAGACACGGAACGCGGACTGACCGGAGACCCGTCAGCAAGCAAACTCCTTCTGAACTGCGTAGGAGGAGGCTGCGAGGGCAGACTTACGATTGAAAGTTTAGACGGGAAACTCATGACTGGAGACCGTCTGCTCATCTGCTCGGACGGACTTACTGACATGGTGGCGGAAGATGAAATAGAGGCAATCCTGAACGACGGCTGCGTGACTGCCGGACAAGTTCACGACACAGACTACGGGAGTGAAAACAGCATTAACGGAGCACAGTCAGATACGGACTGCGACAGAAAGGACATGACAATAAGCACACTATTCCGTACTGCCTGCGAAAACGGCGGTGCAGACAACATCTCGATTATCCTCGCCACGGTCCTCGGTTAGTTATCATTCCGGGCTGACGAAGCATATAAGCGCACAGGTACGTCTACAAGCTGTCGAAAATGAACGGCAGCACTGAATCCACGCAGTTGAATTTAAGGATGCATCCAGCTCCCACAAGAAGCACTGACATAGGCTTGCCGGACTTCGCCTGATACTCCGCCATAACCTGACGGCAGGCTCCGCAAGGTGTGGCAGGACTGTCACACAGTCCCTCTCCCCTGCCTCCTGCAACAGCAATCGAGACCATGTCCTTGTCCGGGTTGCTCGCATTTGCATAGAACATGGCCGTGCGCTCAGCACACAGGCCGGAAGGATAGGCGGCGTTTTCCTGATTGGCCCCCGTTATGATTTGTCCGTCAGAGAGCCTCACTGCTGCTCCGACCTTGAAACCGGAATATGGCGCGTATGAACCGGAACGGGCCTCCACTGCCGCGAGCGCGAGCTGACGGTCCTCTGCAGAAAGCTCGTCGATGCTCCCGTAACGCTCGTATTCAATTTTCAGAACATTCTTTGTCATAATTATGCGATTTTGTAACTTTGCGCCTGCCCGCACAACGGCTCACGACAGCCGCAAAGCGTACAAAGATAGGAATTTTCATTTACAATCCAGCAGCTATCCTTATGAAGATTTGCGTAGGCCTTTCCGGAGGAGTAGATTCCAGCGTAGCAGCCCTGCTTCTCAAACAGCAGGGTTATGACGTTTTCGCATTGTTCATGCAGAACTGGCACGATGCCTCCACTACCCTCCATGGTGAATGTGAGTGGGAAGAAGACCGCTTCGTCGCCGAAATGGTGGCGAGAAAAATCGGTATTCCCTTCTATTTCGTGGACTTGAGCAACGAATACCGCCAGAAAGTTGTGGACTATATGTTTGAAGAATATGCCGCCGGACGCACACCCAACCCTGACGTGCTCTGCAACAGGGAAATCAAGTTCGCAGCATTCTGGGAGACCGCCCGGAAACTGGGAGCGGACATGGTCGCGACGGGCCATTATTGCCGCAAGGACACGCTCAAAGACGAAAACGGCAACGAAATTCTTGTGCCAGGGACCGGTGGAGACGGAGGACTGAC
>CABQAB010000378.1 GCA_902461985.1 uncultured Bacteroidales bacterium
GCCTCTCGGTGCAGGCGTGATGCCGTCGAGGATGAAGTTTCCAATCAGCTTGTTGTCCTTAGCCAAAGGTCTCTCACCCTGAAGCACATGGATGTCAACTGCCGGCTGGTTGTCCGCTGCCGTCGAGAACACCTGTGACTTGCGGGTAGGGATAGTAGTGTTCGCGTCAATCAACTTGGTCATCACGCCGCCGAGGGTCTCGATACCGAGTGAAAGCGGGGTAACGTCGAGAAGAACTACATCCTTGAGGTGTGAGTCACCTGAAAGAATACCTCCCTGGACAGCCGCGCCGATTGCAACGACCTCATCTGGGTTCACGCTTCTGTTCGGCTCTTTGCCGAAGAACTTCCTGACGATTTCCTGAACTGCAGGAATACGTGTAGAACCTCCGACGAGAAGCACCTCGTCAATGTCGGCAGGCTGCAGACCTGCGTCTGCAAGGGCCTTGCGGCATGGCTCGAGAGTACGGTTGATGAGGGAATCAGCCAGCTGCTCGAATTTTGCACGTGTAAGGGTCTTTACAAGGTGCTTCGGAATACCGCCTACAGGCATGATGTAAGGCAGATTGATTTCAGTGGAAGTCTGGCTTGAAAGTTCTATTTTAGCCTTCTCCGCAGCCTCTTTCAATCTCTGAAGGGCCATAGGGTCAGCCTTCAGGTCGATTCCGTCGTTCTCTGCAGCGAATTCCTGTGCAAGCCAGTCGATAATCACCTGGTCGAAATCATCACCTCCGAGGTGTGTGTCACCGTTGGTTGATTTCACTTCAAACATACCGCCTCCGAGGTCGAGGATAGAGATATCGAACGTACCGCCTCCAAGGTCGAACACGGCAATCTTCATATCCTTGTTCATCTTGTCCAGACCGAATGCAAGTGCTGCCGCAGTAGGCTCGTTCACTATACGCTTTACTTCAAGACCGGCGATTTTTCCGGCTTCCTTGGTTGCCTGACGCTGTGAATCAGAGAAGTATGCAGGAACTGTAATGACAGCCTCCGTAACCTCCTGACGCAGATAGTCCTCTGCTGTTTTCTTCATTTTCTGAAGAATCATCGCCGAAATCTCCTGTGGAGTGTAAAGACGACCGTCAATATCCACACGCGGAGTGTTGTTTTCGCCCCTTACCACTTTGTAAGGCACACGCTCTACCTCTTTGGTTACCTGGTCGTAAGTCTCGCCCATGAACCTCTTGATAGAATAAACTGTCTTGTGAGGGTTTGTGATGGCCTGACGTTTTGCAGGGTTGCCTATTTTCCTCTCACCGTTGCCCGTGAAAGCCACGACTGACGGTGTTGTCCTCTGTCCCTCGTTGTTGATGATGACAGTAGGTTCGTTGCCTTCCATGACCGCTACGCATGAATTCGTAGTACCAAGGTCGATTCCAATGATTTTTCCCATAATATTTTCTCCTTTTTTATTATTCAATTATTTTTCTCCCGCCCTTGCCAATTCCGGGCGGACGCAGGAGCAACAGCCAATCTTGTGCCACGGCTCACGGCCGTCAATTTTCATGACATTTTGTCAGATATGACACCAATTGCTGTCACCATATTGACAGAACCATTCCAAAATGACAGCCCCGGAAAGTATCAATAATACAACAACCTATTTCGACAAGAGGCTGTGTCAAAATGTGTAAATTTTGCACAGCCCCTTTAAATATGCGGACAATACGGACTACAGTTCAGCGACCTGCTCGACCGTCAGTCTGGTACATTTCGCAATTATTGTATCACGATTAC
>CABQAB010000379.1 GCA_902461985.1 uncultured Bacteroidales bacterium
CCTACCAGTTCCTTCTGTTTCTCCCTCAGAATGGCCTCTATAAGAGCATTTCCCTCTATGGAGGAAGGCAGTTCAGACGCGCCGCGGGCTGAAAGATACCAGTTCATAAGAGCAATGGCCTCCGTCTCGTTTCCGCTTCTCGCATAAGCCTCTGCCACAGTGAAACATACGCCCGAATACCGGAGAATGTTCACATATCTGACTTCGGTGTTTTCATAGTACATGCGGTTATACTTTCCCAGGCAGCGGACTGCGCCCATGGGGCCGGAATATTCGCTCCATTCCTTTCTGATGTCGCCGTCCTCATAGGCCACATCATCGGAAAGCCTGAAATAGTCCCCGATTTCCTTGTCATAGCAAAGTCCGGTGTAGAACGAATCGAAGATATACGGAGCGAAAATCCTGTCATCGCTTGCGTCATCGCTCCAGAGATCCTCATACGAGGCCTCAGTCCACATGCTTTCCACGCCTGCCATAAGGGGACTGCCGTATTCAACGACCTTGTCATAGCGGCCGAGGTACAGTTCAAATTCGGCACGCAGGGCATTTCTTGCAACACTTCCGAGGTAATAGACAGGTGAATCGTTCTCCACCTTAGCTGCTTCCTCAAACAGGCAGTTTATGGTCTCCACACAGGTTTTCACGGAAGAGCGCGGCAGGAAGTCGAGTTCAAGGCGGTCTTTGAGTATAATTCCGTCCCTTTCGAGATTAGCTTCGGAATATGCCGGGGCATAGAAACGCAGGAGGTCGAAATAGCACCAGGCCTTGAGAATCTTTGCCTCGCTGATTATTTTCTGCAGTTCTGACTCGTCTTCAGGACCGTCTGTCACCACATTGTCCACACGCTGCAGCAAGGCGTTTATGTATGCAACCGTAAGGTAATACTCTCTCCAGATCTGCTCGGAGAAGTTTGTCAGCGCATTGTCCTGCCAAAGATAAAGGTTCTGGATTTCAGCGTCCTGTTTCGTGTAGTTGGTGCGGTAGAAATCATCGCTCAGCACCGCCAGTTCATACTGGTACCGCGGCAGAGTGTTGTAGGCAGTCGCGAGCAGCTCACGGGCCGTGGCGACAGTCGTAATGGCGTCCGGGTCTGAAAACTGGTTGTCGAGTTTGATGTCCAGACAGCCTCCAAGCAGAGGAACTATACAAATCAGATATACGATTGTTCTTTTCATTGTGCACAGCTTTTAGAAAGAGAGACTGAAATTGAGAGTGAACACCGGCTGCTGGGCCCCTATGAACGAGCCGGATTCAGGGTCTGACTCCTTGTACCTCGTGAGCGTGAAGAGGTTGGACGCCTGGAATGCCACGTTTCCGTATTTGAAGAAATTGTTGGTCCTGGCAAACCACGACTGGGGGAAACGGTAGCGGAGCGAGAGCATCGAAAGCCTCAGATAGTCGCTGCTGCCTATGCTTCTGCTGTTGGGATATAGAGTAAGGTTTTCGAGTGCCGCTGTCTTGACGAAAGGCGAGTTGTATATTTTATTTTCGTCTCCAGGTCTGAACCACATATTCTCCACCTGCCCTCTGACGGCATTCTTGTTCGGATCGTCCACATCCCTGACATACGAATAGGCATAGGCCTTGACTCCCCCGAAAACATAATAGAAATCCGCATCGAACTCAAAGTTCTTATAGGTGAAACTGATATTGAAGGTTCCGCTAAAAGGAGGCACCGAATGTCCGAGAGCCACCATGTCCTCCCTCGTCAGTTTACCGTCAGCCGGAATTTCCCT
>CABQAB010000380.1 GCA_902461985.1 uncultured Bacteroidales bacterium
GATGCATGGTCTTGAAATAATAAGTGTTCAGCCAGTCCGGATCTATCCTCAGTTCGTTCACATAGTACATAGTAATCTTCAACCCGCCTTCAGCCGTACCGAGTACCATGGTATTGTTGTTCCTGTACGCAGCGGAACCTATGAGGTGAATCATCTTCGGATAATAATTACGGATAAACTCCATGCTTCCGGTGATTTCGTTGTACGGTTCGAGACATAGATACAGCATGAGTTTCGCCATCTTTATGGATTTGGAATACTCAGCCGGCACCAGCCAGTAGTTCCTGTCCGATTCCTTTATTTCAATCCTGTATTTGAAGTCGATATTGTACGGTTCCACATAGTTCTTCACGAGCCATTTGTCAAACTCGTTCTGTTTCACCGTGCTGTCAAAAATCTGGCTTTCATCGTCAAGCGGCTTTTCTGAGCATGACACGAGTGCCGTCACGAATAGCGCCGCAGCAATGTATCTGATATATTTTTTCATCTGATTGTCCTTTAATTGTTGGGAGTAAGACCGCCGTGCGGATTAGGGGTGAGACCGGCCGAAATCACATCCTGCGGAAGCTGGAGGGCACGTCTCGGATCGTCCACGGCAAGTTTGTCAAACGCCTTCTCAACGCTGAACTTGGTGGTGAGCACACGTCTCCATATCTCTATGCCGTAACGTTTCACGTCGAAGAACCGTATGCCGTACTGCAGAAACTCAATTCTCCTCATGTAGAGAAGACAGTGCAGATATGCCTCTTTCTGACTTCCCTCCGTCAAATCGAACAGAAGAGGGTGCAACCTCTTTTTCGGAGTAGGAGCGGTAGGAGTGTAATATTCGTAAGATCTGGCCCATGCCACAATCGAAGCTGTGCTCAATGCCGGATTGACGGTCCTGCTGTTCAGCGTATTTCCGGTCCAGAGGTTGATGTCAGCGAGAGCCTCGTTGTACATATCTTTCATCACATAGGCCTCTGCCCTGTTAAGAAGGGCCTCCTCTGCCGAAAATGCCACATATGTGACCTGAGGATAACCCGTCTGGGCTACCGGATCAATAAACTGGAACTGGCGCGGACTGCGCGGGAGACATGTAAAATCCAGATTGGTCGCAGTGTAGATATACGGTTCAAGTTTATACATCCTTCCGTAAGTCAGACTGTTCGCGCTTACGTCCGTGGTTCCCCACGGTGCCCGGTTCATGAGTTCCGTCTGCATCAGGTAGCTGCCGGATGTGTGGCGTTTATAGGAATAATACGGTCCGAACATGACTCCCAAACTGGATACGCTGTTCTGAATAAGGAAGTTGCATTTCAGGTTGGAACTGTTGTACTGCACCGGGACGACATCTTCGTCTTTCGGCAGGGCAGCGAGCATGTCGTAGTCGCGCAGGAGCTCCTGCGGAGCACTTCCCAATGCCATTCCTGCCGTCCGGATGACTTCATCCCAGTTCCCGTAGAAAAGATAGAAGCGAGATGCGAAAGTGTATGCCGCCTTTTCGTTGAAATGATATTTAGGCACTGAATATGCCGCATCGTTTATGAGGGGCAGACCTTCTTTAAGGTCCTTGTCTATCATCTCGTACACATGGGCTACAGTCCCCCTTTCATATTTTGGCGCAAGTTCAGTTTCTGCGAATTCCATATACGGAATTCCCAAATCAGTCTCAGCCGTAGCCGGATTGTAAGCCTTGCAGAACAGGTTCGCGAGGATGAAATGGGCGTAGGCACGGCATAG
>CABQAB010000381.1 GCA_902461985.1 uncultured Bacteroidales bacterium
TTCTCGGCACACCTGCGGTTCCCCTCTCCGCCACAGTTTTCACATCCGCCGAAAATTCCACGACGTCGCCTACCGCAACGGGATTTGTCGCCCCGCTGCCTCCGAGCCTCATGCCACCGCGGAGAACGGCGGGGAAAAGATTCCATTCGGGAAGCATCGAGAGCAGATAGTGGCTGCCTGTGTGCTTTACTACTGTTGCGGTTCCGTCCATATCCATTTTCATTTTAACTCGCAAAGATACGACAATTGGTCAAGATTCACTAACTTTGCAACGATGCGATTTTGCATCCGTAAACGACATTGTATATGATTTCCGAACATCTGATTGACGTTTCGCTCAAGGAACTGTTCAGCGGCCTGAAATTCCCGGAACAGCCTAAGGGCCTTTACGACCCTTTGAGATATATGATTGAAATCGGCGGGAAACGCATCCGTCCCCGTCTCTGTCTTTTAGCCTATTCGCTTTTCAAGGATGAGCTGGACAATGCAGTCCTTGCTCCGGCGGCCGCGATAGAGGTTTTCCACAGTTTCACCCTGATTCATGATGACATCATGGACAATGCTCCGGTCAGGCGCGGTGTGCCGACTGTGTGGAAGAAATGGGGCGGCAACCAGGCTGTTCTGTCAGGAGACTCGATGTGCATCGAAAGCTACCGTCTTCTGTCAGGATGTCCTGCAGAAAGTCTTCCGGCAGTTTTAGAACTGTTTTCCAACACGGCTGCGCAGGTCTGTGACGGACAGCAGTTGGATATGGAATTCGAGGACAGGGAGTCTGTGGGCATGGAAGAATATATGCAGATGATCGGGCTGAAGACTGCCGTGCTGATTGCGTGCGCCGCAAAAATGGGGGCTTTGGTTGCCGGAGCGGACGACAGGGATGCCGATACGCTCTACAAATACGCCTACCGCATAGGGCTGGCTTTCCAGCTGGCTGACGACTATTTAGACACTTTCGGAGACCCTGCCGTTTTCGGGAAAGCAATCGGAGGGGATATAATCAACAACAAGAAAAGCTGGCTGCTCACCAAGGCTTTCGAAAATGCCGGGAAAGACCCTCTTTACAAAGCGAGTCTGGACAATGCGCTGAGGATGCCAGTTGCCACGGAAGAGGAGAAAGACGCCAAAATCGAGGCTGTGAGGAATCTGTATGTTGAAGCCGGAATCGACGTTATGGTAAAATCAGAAATAGAAAGAATGCACGCCGAGGCTATGGAGTATGTGCACAGTCTTCCGGTAGGGGAAGATGGGCATGAGAAACTCCGTAATTACGCCGCGGCACTTATAGGAAGAGCTAAATAAGAATCTGTCTTCAAAAATCTCCTATAAAATTTTATGTCAAAAATTTCAAAACAGCTTCTTAGATGACAGCAGATAAACTTGAGATAATGGCTCCGGCCGGCAATTTCGAATGTCTCCACGCCGCAATCCAGGGCGGGGCGGATTCGGTATATTTCGGTGTGGGAAATCTGAATATGCGTTCCCATTCCGCAAACAATTTTTCGGCTGACGATCTGGAGCAGGTCTGCCGGATATGCAGGGAGAACGGGGTGAAATCATATCTCACACTGAACATTGTGCTGTATCAGGAGGATCTTGAACCGATGAGGGAGACTTTGGATGCCGCCAGGAAAGCCGGCATTTCCGCGGTCATCGCTTCCGATATGGCTGCCATTGCCTATTGCCGTCAGATAGGGGTGGAAGT
>CABQAB010000382.1 GCA_902461985.1 uncultured Bacteroidales bacterium
ATCTAGCAGCCCGCACAACGACTGCAGAAATCCATGCAGAACCAGCCGGGGCTCATACGCCGTCAACTGAAGCCAGTGTAAAAGCGGACGGCACGGATACGGCGGAAGCCGGCGCAAAAAATGCCGTTGCCGGCACAGAAACTGCAAGTCCCGCCCTTTCCCCCGTTGAAACTCCCGCCGCAACTCCACGCCCGCACGCCCGCAAAGGCTCGCGCGGAGGCATATCGATGCTCGGACTCGCGGAGAATCTCAACGCAGTTCCCGAGAAAAAGGCTGTCAGTTCCGCAACCGCCCCCGATGAGGACGAATTGCGCAAAATATGGCCTGCGCTCGCCCAGATGTATGCCTCAAAACCACGACTGAACAATATGCTCGCCACTTCCAAACTCGAATTCGACGAAGCTGACGGAAAGAGAATCGTGCGTTTCGAGGTCGTTAACGACGCCCAGAAGGAATGGGTCGAGACAAAACTCCTCCATGAACTCGAGGGCAACATACGCAAAATATCCGGCTCCGACCTCATAATTCTCGAAGTCAAGGTAGCAGAAACCGTCAAGGACAAGGAAATGGTGTATATGCCTTCAGACAAAGCCAAAGTCCTCATGGCAAATAACGAAGAAGTCAAAAATCTCGTCAAGGACTTTTCACTTGACATCAAATAACTGAAAAGATGAAACTCCGCTGCGAAAATCTTGTAAAGAAATATGGGGTCAGGACTGTCGTAAAAGGCGTGTCCATGGAAGTCGAACAAGGAGAAATCGTAGGATTCCTCGGGCCTAACGGTGCCGGGAAGACCACCAGTTTCTACATGATTACCGGTCTGGTCGTTCCAAACGAAGGCCGCATATTCCTGGATGACGAGGAAATCACGGGACTTCCGATGTACAAAAGAGCCCAGAAAGGAGTAGGCTATCTGGCTCAGGAGGCATCTGTATTCAGAAAGATGAGCGTAGAAGACAACATTATGTCAGTGATGGAAATGTCTTCGCAGTTCACGAAAGAACAGCGCAGGGAAAGGCTCGAAAACCTTCTGGACGAGTTCAACCTCCATAAAGTGCGCAAGAGCTACGGCAACCAGCTGTCAGGAGGCGAGAGACGCCGCTGCGAAATCGCCCGCGCACTTGCCATAGACCCCAAATTCATCCTTTTGGACGAACCGTTCGCAGGCGTGGACCCGATTGCGGTGGAAGATATACAGTACATTATCGCGAAACTGAAATACAAGAACATCGGTGTCATCATCACCGACCACAATGTGGGCGAAACCCTTGCCATCATAGACAGGGCATATCTTCTCTATGAAGGCACGATTCTACAGACAGGCACTCCGGAAGCCCTTGCGGGCGATGACGAGGTACGCACCAAATACCTCGGCTCCAACTTCGTGCTCAAGCGTTCTGACGCTTTCATAAGAGCAGAAAAGGAACTGCATATCAGGTAGTCCTGACTTTCATTACAAAGAAAAGCATTTCCGCTGAGCCGGGCACACGGGGCGCCGGCTTTCACTCCCCTTTCGGCTCGCTTGTCTTAGGGAGAGATACCCGGAAGCACGCTCCGCCAAGTGCATAGGAACGCTTGTAGGAGATTGTGCCGTTGCAGGATTCCACTATGCTGCGGCATATAGACAGTCCAAGACCGGTGCCGCTGCTTTTGGTGGTGAAATTCGGCACGAACAGATTCTGGAGATTTTCCT
>CABQAB010000383.1 GCA_902461985.1 uncultured Bacteroidales bacterium
ATCTAATTCCTGCCGTACCATAGACTATGCCGACCTGGGCAGTGGTAAGACCAAGTCCGCCATCTGCTGCCGGGGCGAGGAGGAATGGATTGAGCATTTTAACTAAGAACGCCTCCGGAAGCCGGTAGAGGAGCATGAATATCAGGGCTATGGCCACATGCTTTTTGGTGAAGAACGTGGCGAAGGTGCGGCCGAATTCTTTTATTATGTCTTTTGCGCTACGCTTCCGGCTTTCCACCGGCTGCTCCTCGCGGCCCTGCTTTTCAGATTGCCCCGCCTGAATGTTCTCCGATGACGGTCTTTCCGGACGCGGCAGGAAAAACAGATGCCAGAAAGAAACCGCGGCAAACAGAATTGCAGTGAAAAGCATGGTCAGGAACCAGGCTCTCGGTATATTTACGGTCCGTGTCTCCAAGATGCCGGCAATGACGACTAAAACGCCCTGCCCGAAGACGGTCGCCAGACGGTAGAACGTGCTTCTGACTCCGACGAAAAATGACTGCTGACTGTCCGAAAGGGCGAGCATATAGAATCCGTCCGAGGCTATGTCGTTGGTTGCACTGGCAAATGCGGTAATCCAGAAGAGGATTAGAGTGAAACTGAAAAGGGATATGGGAACTGTGGCGGAAACGGGCCCGGCGGAAGTTTCCACAGCGGAGATATCGGCGGCTGACGCTGCCGCTGAAACCGCCGCAGAATCAGGCAGGGTCAAAGCCACAAATATGAAACAGAGCGAAATCACAAGCTGCATGGCCGTTATCCACCACCTTTTTGTCCTGATTATGTCCACGAAAGGACTCCACAGCGGCTTTATGACCCATGGAAGATAGAGCAGACTCGTAAAAAGGGACATTTCCCCGTTTGGCACGCCCATACGGTTGAACATGATTACCGAAATGGCATTGACTACGAAATAAGGGATTCCCTCTGCAAAATAAAGTGTCGGAACCCATATCCACGGGGACAGGCGATTCAGTGAGGATCTGCTTTTCAACATAACGGCCATATTCGAAAACTATAAAACCTTAAGGTTACAGGCATTGAATTCCGCCCCGTTGAGTTCGGAGAGGACAGCGCCTGGATAGTAATGCGACAGGATGTCACGGTAGCCATCGCCCTGAAAAGCCATCACGGCCGCTCCGCACTGGCACATTCCGACTCCGTGTCCCCATCCTCTGCCTTTGAAAAGCACAGTTCCGCAAGATGTGAATTCAACCTCGAAATCGGAACTTTTAAGATGAGTCTCCGAAAGCAATCTTCTGATTTCCAATTCCTTGCCTACTATAATCGATGATTCGGAACCTTTGATTCCTATTTTGCATATTCTCCCGGAAGGCCCTTTTTCAAGAATCTCGAAACCGGTAAGCCTGCCTATGTCAATACCGCTTTTGGAACTGATGATTTCCGAAAGCCTGCCGGTTTCGTACTCCTGTGTCCAGCTGAAGAAATCCGTGGTCTCCCGGTCATAATTGTTGAAAATTGACGAGAGGACTTCAGGAGTAGCCAAGGAACAATAAGGCACTGCCCGGCTGCCGTCAGGGAGAACAGAACCGACCTGAACATGTCCCGGAGTGTCAGGAAGCGACTGCAGATAAGGCTTGTCACCGCCTTCCCAGCAGGTTTACTCCTGAAAAAGTAATGCAAATAGAAGAAGATTTAGG
>CABQAB010000384.1 GCA_902461985.1 uncultured Bacteroidales bacterium
TTCAGACAATGGTCGTCCGACCCTAAAGACTACGACAGTCCTACGGCGTTCGGTGAACCTCCGTTCAAGAAGACATGGATCTGCGGCTATGAATATGAAATCCCTTCCTCAGAAGCCGTGAAAGTTAAAACTGAATTGAAAAAGACAAAATGAAGTTCTATAGATTATCCTTTTTTTGCGTGCTGGGCCTTTGCTCATGCATGAAAGAAGAACTCGTTGAAAGCGTGCGCCCGGGCGTAAACGCAATTTCCGTTACGGCCTCGATGCATTTTCCCACAAGAGTATCCTATGATGAGGGGGCTGACGGCAATCTCTACGGCAGATGGGAAAAGGGCGACAGGGTGTATGCCATGCTCGGAAACGGAGAACCGTTCTATATGGAGGTTACCCAGACAGAGGCGGACGGCACTGCCGTTCTGCAGGCATATACGGACCATAGTTTTACGACTGGGGAACATGTGTATGCCGCCTGCTGCCCGGACGGTGTCTCTGACGGCTTCGTGAACGGGTCCTTGTCCGCAGATTTTTCCCGTCAGGAATCCTCCTCCGTCAATGCGCTCATGCTTGCGGAGGCCGAGGTGGCGGAGGGACCGTCACTGCATCTGGATTTCAGGAACGCTGTTTCCATAATAGGAGTGTCGAGTCCCGCCATTGAGGCTATGAACCTAAACCGCCGGATAGAGAAGGTGATAGTCAGCGGGCACGAGGTGGTCGCGAGCGGCAGGGTGGAACTTGACGGCGGCAGGCTGCGCTTCGTTCCTGACAAACCCGGACTCTTCGTGGAAAAGTCAGTAGGCATAGAGGTCATCGGCGGCGGTTCGGGAAAAGCCACGCTCTCCTCACCGGTCTATGTGGCCGTTCCTCCGTGCAGGGTCTCCACTGTGACACTCGTGGACAATAAGGGTGTAATCTACTGCTGCGACCTTGGCGACAGGGAAGTGGGCGAGTCTAAATATTACCGTCTCAAGTCGAAGGACTTTCCGCAGCGCAAGCTGCCGGTCAGCACTGACGTGGAGGCCGGCGGTGTCGTCTGGGCGGACAGAAACCTTGGCGCGACAACGGTTTCGAGCGGCACTGCGGCATGGGGAGACATGTACAGATGGGGAGACGGGGATCTGCTTTACACCTCCAAAGTCTACAACACTTCCACCGGAGAGAAGACCATCACTTTGAAGGACTCCTATCCTGCCGGATTCAGTGCAGTAAGCGGGCAGAACTACTATAATGGAAGCACCTACGACAAATACAATGAAACTGACGGGAAAACCGTACTTGACCCTGTGGACGACATAGTGCAGCTGACGTATCCGGGTTCAGGCTGGCGCATGCCGTCCATCGATGAATTCAATTCCATTACGGCGGCGGTCGCTTCCGGAAATCTGACTTTCAACAAGGGGACAAGTTCTTCGTATATCTACTATTCGGACAACGACGGCAACACCCTGACGTTCACCAAACCTTACGGGGCCAAAGCCGGGGCGTTCTCTTCTGACAGGGGGAGATACTGGTCATCTACGGTAGTCTCCGATGCCGGCGATGCCAAAAGATACTTTAAAGGGCACTATTTCAGGATAAACACCGAGAATGCCACAACGGGGACAAACCTGAGGAATCTCGGCTACTACATAAGGCCTGTGCGTCATTCCGGCAATCCTTCAGGT
>CABQAB010000385.1 GCA_902461985.1 uncultured Bacteroidales bacterium
TATTTCGCCACAGAACCGGCATACAGCATAGTTCTGGCTTTCAAGGCCGAAGCTATGCTGTATGCCGGTTCTGTGGCGAAATACAACGAAACGGTGGCGGGAAATCTGACAGGGCTCGGCAGCAAGACCGGAGTGCGTGTGATCGGTTTTGAAAAAAACCGGGCAAAGGAACTGTCCGTGCACTGGTTCGGGGAATCATACAAGGCTGCCAGAGAAGTGATGGAAAGCGGGAGGTACTCCCTGTACAAGAAAAAATGGGTGGCCGGAGACAATGAAGCCATTTACAACAATATGGTGGATATGTTCAGCGACCTTACAAGTCCTGAAAACATATTTGTCAAGGAATATGTTTATCCGTCCCTCACCCATGGACTTGACGCATACAGTTCGCCTTTCATATTCAGAGCCCCGTTGTGTTCGGGAAGTTGCCCATCCCTTGATTTCGTGGAGCTGTTCGACGGCTTTGAACGGTATCCGGACGGAGGCATAAAGGTGACCGACGGAAATTCCAACACTGAGGGGCATTACCTTATGTACGATACCCCCATGGATTTCTTTAAGAATGCGGAACCTCGTCTTCGGGCTTATGTGATCTTTCCTGGTGACGAGTTCAGAAAGCAGGAAATAGAAATAAGAGCCGGCGTCTACACTGGGACAACTCCTGTGAGCCCTTTCTGGAGTGACTACTCCTACAGCCGTGCTACAACGAACTATTACCAGAATCTGGACCAGTATAAGAACTCACCCAAGACGCTCTATTTGAGTCCGCGCAGCGCCTCCGGTCAGGAACTCGTGGAAGTAGATGGAAAACAGATGACAGCGGCAGGTGCAAACGGACCGTTCTATGACGTAAAGGACAATGAGGGTAACCTGTCCGGATTCTATCTGCGTAAATACCTTAATCCTGATCCTGCATATATAACTGGTGAAGGTAAATCTGCGCAGCCGTTCATACTGATGAGATATGCTGATGTCCTTCTTGCGGCGGCTGAAGCCGGAGTGGAACTTTCTATTGCCGGTGCTTCATCCCCTGTGGAAGGAGATAATATGCTGGCAATCGCAACTGATGCCGTAAATGAAATAAGAGAAAGGGCGGGTGCCGTTCTGCTGGACAGTCCTCTGAAGGCGGACGACGAGAGCCGCGACATTGTCAGGAAGGAAAGGAGAAAGGAACTTGCTTTCGAGCACAAATCCAAGTGGGATATACGCCGGTGGAGAGTACAGCATGATGAAGGCAGAGACGGATTCTGGGGAGAGCATAGAGATCGCAACCGTTTCGGCAACGGTGAATCCTACCGGCTCCATGGTCTTTATCCGTTCTACAGCACAGTCGAGAAGAAATACTTCTTTGATGCGAATTTCCAGATGGCAAGGGAAATGGAACTGAAGTATAATGCGATAGACTACTATTTCGAAATACCATCTTCGGAAGTCTCAAAAAGTTCAGTTATAGATCAACAGCCTAACAGATAATATATTATGAAGAAAGTTCAAATATTTGGTCTGCTGTCATTGTTTTCGTTGGCAACAGCGTCATGCTCTCTGTTCAGCCTTGACAATTATGATGCCCCGTCGGAGACGATCTACGGTGCGGTGACGGATATCAAAACTGGAGCTCCGGTACTGACAGACCAGGGAAGCGAGCCACCCGA
>CABQAB010000386.1 GCA_902461985.1 uncultured Bacteroidales bacterium
AGGAAGCCGCAGGGGCAGGGAGGCTGTCATCGCCCTCCTGACTGCGCTCACCAATGTCTGCACGGCGAACAATACCATTGCCATCATCACAGTGGGTGACATAGCCAGGGAAATCAGTTCGCGCTTCGACATTTCACCCAAGCGTACGGCCAGCCTGCTGGACACTACTTCCTGCTTCGTGCAGGGCTTGCTGCCATACGGGGCTCAGCTGCTGATGGCTGCGGGACTTTCCGGGCTTTCGCCGATGGAAATTATTCCGCATCTTTACTATCCTATGCTCTTGGGAGTCATGGTTGTCGTCGCCATCATTTTCGGCATACCCCGCAAATAGCCGGCAGCGTGTGACGGCGGGCAGTCCGCGGCCACTGTCTCTCTACGAATCTGCCTGCTGCCAATCATTTGAGGTCGTGGACTGGCGGCAGGCAGGTGTAATCTGGAAACGTGATATCAGAACAGCGGTTCAACTGGTTCGCGATGGTCCGGGTCGAGAGGCCTGCCGATGAATTTCACCTTGGAAAAGTCGATGGCCTTGAGGTCCACGCAGCGTATATGGCTGTTATACATGCTTCTGATATAGATTTTTCTTTCGCTCATGTCAGTTGCCGTGGTGAACTGTGTCGCGGAAGGAATGTCCGGAACTTCCATTCCTGACGGAGTCTGGGCGCCGATAGGCAAGTCGAAATTGTTGAGGATGTGAAATGCCTGCATGACCGTCTGCTCTGAAGTTGCCAGCACCGGCGCGGTACTCTGATAGAACGCAGCGCGTACAAAACGGGAAGGCGGGGTGAAATCGCCCGGAAGTCCGAAGAAACCGCTGCCTCCGCCGATGGACTTGAGCTCAAGTCTGCCTGCGTGTCCGGTTTCCGCCATGCCGCTGCGGAGATTGGCGTAATTGTTCAGATTGGTCAGATGCCAGTCCAGCGAAGGGGAATTGGTCAGCACTCCGAGAGTGTTTTCATAAAACACGCATTTCCTGCCGATGATTTCCAGTACTATCTGTCTGCCGCTCGGGTCTGCGAATCTCCAGTGGGCAGTCGAGGCTCTTGCATCCACGTTGTGTATATGTATCTTTCCCACTTCTTCAATCACCTCGTCCACATTCGCACACTTGCCTAAGATATACGGAACCAGCTGCAAATCAGAAACGTTGCTGTCCTTTGTCTCCGGACAGAAAGGTTCATATTCCCCATAACCCGGAAAATAGAACAATCCGGCGGAAAGCCCTGCCTCGTTCAGCCCCTCCACTATAAACTCGTCCTGCTCGACGGCAAAGCCTATATATCCGTATTCGTTGCTGAAATACTGTCCTTTGCTTCCGTCCGGTGTGAGCGATTCCCAGAGATGTTTCCTCGGAACCACCACATAGCGGTTGTGATTGTCCCCTCCGGCCCACTCGATGGTACGTGCCATCACTGTCTTGTGGTCTGCGGATTTGAGCATAATGCCTGTGCAGGCAAGAACTTCATTTGAAAACGCCGATGTCGCCGCTACGGCACAACTAAGGGCAATAAAACTCTTTTTCATGGCTGTTGTCGTTAATGGTACTATGGTTTTTGACCGACTGCTGCGCATTGCATAAATCGCACCAATATCCATCTCCGTTTTCATCGGTCCGAAGATTCAACACCGAAGTGCAACAGTCAGTG
>CABQAB010000387.1 GCA_902461985.1 uncultured Bacteroidales bacterium
GGCGAGAGAACTGGTTCTCAACGACCCGCTTTATTTCGGCTGCCTGATAATCAAGAGCGGCGATGCGGACGGTCAGATCAGCGGTGCCCTTTCAACTACCGGTGAGACCCTCCGGCCGGCACTCCAGATTATCAAATGTGCCCCTGGAATAACCTGTGTCAGCGGTGCCATGCTGTTGATTACCAAGACTCCCCAGTATGGAGAGGACGGTGTCATCGTGATGGGCGACATCGCCGTGACTCCTATGCCTGATGCCGGCCAGCTTGCCCAGATTGCAGTCTGCACTGCCCAGACGGCGAAATCCGTTGCCGGTTTTGCTGAGCCGAGAGTGGCGATGCTTTCATTCTCTACAAAAGGTTCTGCAAAACATGAGGTCGTAGACAAGGTGGTGGAGGCTACCCGTCTTGCAAAGGAACTCGACCCTACGCTCAAAATCGACGGTGAACTTCAGGCTGATGCGGCTCTCGTGCCTTCAGTGGGAGAGAAGAAAGCCCCCGGGTCAGAGATTGCCGGCAAGGCTAACGTGCTTGTCGCCCCTAATCTCGAAGTCGGAAACATCGGTTACAAACTCGTACAGAGACTCGGCAATGCCGACGCCATAGGACCTATTCTTCAGGGTATTGCAAGGCCGGTCAATGACCTCAGCCGCGGCTGCTCTGTCGATGACATCTACAAAATGGTGGCTATCACTGCCTGCCAGGCAATGGATGCACAGTAATAATCTGTTTGAATGTTTCGTGGAAAATTTCAACGGATTATGAATATGAAAAAAATCATGTTCTTTTTCCTGCTGACAGTATTGGCAGGAGCTTGCCGGACTCAGGAAGAGTCCGGTACTCATTTCGTGGCGGACGCCATGAAGGAATATATAGAAAGCGGAAAACTTCCTGGTGCAATCAGCGTCCTCTATAATGATGGCGTGGAGGAAATTGCCTGCATGGGCTACGCTGACGTGGCTGCGGGTCGTCCAATGGAAATGGACGATATTTTCATGCAGTGTTCCCAGACCAAAGGTTTCTGCGGGGTGACCGTGGCCAAACTCGTTGAAGAGGGTAAGATTGCCTTAGACGACCCTGTGTCGAAGTATCTGCCGGAATTCGGTACTCTCTGGATTCAGGAAAGCCAGAACGACAGTGTGCGCGTTCTGAAGAAAGCCAGGAATACGCTTACGGTAAGGATGGTGATGAACCATACGGGCGGATTCCCGTTCGAGACCTGCATCAAACAGCCTCAGGTGAGAGGCGGTGGATGGTCAGGAGGCTCGGAAATCAGACAGACGGCTGTGCTGGCTGCCAATTCTCCTCTGCTTTTCGAGCCGGGGACATCAGTCCAGTATTCCAACACCGGTATTGACATAGGAGCGGCTGTTGTTGAAGTCGTGACAGGCATGAAATGGGAACAGTATCTGAAACAGACTGTGCTTGACCCGCTCGGGATGAAGTCTACATGGTTCTGGCCTACCAACAGACAGCTGGAGACCATGATCGAGATGTACAAGGTGGACGGGGAATCTCCTGCAGAGTGGATGGAGGAACATCCCAACCAGCAGCGTCCTTACAATGACTCTCATGTCCGCGCATCTGCCGGTGCCCTCGACATCGATTTCTTTTTGTTTGGGCAGA
>CABQAB010000388.1 GCA_902461985.1 uncultured Bacteroidales bacterium
GCTGGATTATCGTGGATCTGGCAAGGGCATGGAATGAGATGACATTCTCAGTTACCGCCCTTTTCCCTCTGGTCGCCGCCATACTCGACATACTTGCGGCACGCAGCATACTTCTGGACGAAGCCATGGTTCAGTCATCTGCAAGACTTAGAGCCGCAAAACGAAAGAAATAGAAATACTCAAGTCTGGCAAGGCTTTCCAATGAACTGTAAATCAAGCAATCAGGACTTGTAAAACTTGAAATGGACTACTCCACGACCGGGCCGTCCTGTCTGGCACCGCTTTCCTCCGGGCAGAACCTTCCTATGAGGTTCTTTTCGTAAGTCTTGGTCACAGGGATGGGAGGAATGTTCACGTTGTCCAATTCCAGATAGAACGAGTCACTTTTTTTGTACAGGACCTTCAGATGGTCCGTATTGACTATATATTTTCGGTGACAACGCACTAACGAACTGCCTTTGAAAGCCTCTTCAACGGTCTTCATACGGGAGCGCACGATGTACTGCCTGAGATTCCTGTCCGCATCGTCATACCACACCTTTATATAATTGTCGTCCGCCTCTATATAATAGAGGCTGCTGCTCCTCACCGAAAAACGGAGGGTCCCGGCTATGTCGAAAAGGGTTATCTTCTGTTCCGAGCTCTCAGGCTCCGGTTCGTCCGTAACCACATTCTTGTAATTCATCAGACGCAGGATTTTCTCTTTTTCGGCAATGATGATATAGAAAGAAGCTATCACATTCGGGATCAAAAGACAGATGGAACCGTAAAGCTGGGATTTCATGAACAGCCTGGTATTGGAAAAGTCCTCAGGCATATTCCCCGTCACGACTGTCAGAAGCACGTAGAACACACAGATGACCGACATTTCGACAAAACACCAGAGCATATACTGCCATACACGGATTTCAAAAAGGTATCTGGTCTTGAAAAGAATGAGACGGCTGATGAAAATCACAGCAATTGCCAGGGCTATGAACGCCACAGTGAAAAGAAAATTGTCATTGTATCCGAGACGGAACCATGCGGTCGTTGAAAACGGGATAAAGAGAGACAGAAAGATGATGGCAAAAAGTACACAGAAAACGGTGTTTCCGATAAGCTGGGATTTATCTAAAAGATATTTCGGCAATATTCTGTTCATATCATCAGATTTTCTCGCAAATGCGAGACAAACAAATCAAAATCATTTCTGAAAAAGAGCGAAGCCACGCCCGAAAAGCACGCAAATTTACTCATTTTACCACAAATAAACAAAATTCACATATTTCATTGCCTCATAATAGACAAAGCAGCCTATATTTGCATCTTATAAGATTGTGATTTCCAGATTCGGGATAATCACGGATTGAAAAAGTAATTGCTCATGAACAGAAGAGTCGTAGTTACCGGAACGGGAATAGTTTCCCCTAACGGGAATGAATTGAGAACATATTGGGACAATCTCAAAAACGGACGCAACGGCATATCCAGGATAGACAGATTCACAACCGAGGAACTCCCTGCGAGCGTTGCAGGTGAGGTCAAGAATTTCACACCGGCGGATTTCGGCATTGAAGCGGCATTCACAAGGAAGCAGGACCTGTTTTCAGTCTATTCCTTGGCAGCGGCGATACAGG
>CABQAB010000389.1 GCA_902461985.1 uncultured Bacteroidales bacterium
TTTCACTATGCCGAGGCGAGAAAAGTGGCGTATGAAATACGAAAAATAAATGCTTTGATATGGAAAATTCAAGAAAATATATCCTGCTTACAGCCGTCGCTATAGTTTTAGCAACTGCATGCAGCAGCGGACACAAGTCCGAAATAGGCCTGACACTTATTCCTCCGGGAGTCATCACCGACAAGGTGGACCTCGATGTGAGAGCCGGAATTGTCAACAAGGGTAGTCAAGATGCCGAATATCAGATTGCACTATATGCAAACGACGGCAAGGGTGACTCGCTCTTCCACTCGTCTTCGCTCTGCATCGCCGCAGGGGAATCAGGAGTCGTGAAATGCGTATTGCCGGCAGGAAGCCTGAAGGGGGAAAATACAATAGTCTGCGAAGTCATTTCGGACGGAAAGAAGTGGAGAAAGGAAAAAAGCGTGAAGGTGATTGAATCTGAAATCCGTGCCTCCGGACTGATAAGCGGAGCATGGGCCGGAATCTACCACTGGAGCGAAGAAGAGGGAAAACACTGGAATGCCGCCATCAGGAATCTCACTGATGACCAGTGGCGTGAAATGGTCAGGTCTATGCACAAAATAGGAATGGACCTGATTGTCATCCAGGAAGTCTTCCGCAACAACGATTATGTCGGGAGTCACAGCACCACGGTGGAGAATTATCAGGGCAGAGCGTTCTACCCTTCAAGACTCTATCCGGGCAGGATGCCGGTTGCCTCCCGCGATGCCGTTGAGGCAATCCTGTCGGAGGCCGACAAACAGGGGATGGATGTGCTTTTGGGTGTGGGTATGTTCGCCTGGTTCGATTTCACCGCCGAATCTTTGGAATGGCACAGGAACGTGGTTTCCGAATTGTGGGACAGATATGGCTCCCATGAGTCCCTCTACGGTTTTTATGTTTCCGAAGAATGTGCCGGCAATCTTTACAACTCCGAGCAGAGCGACAGCATGAAAGTCGTCAGGAAAAGGGAAATCGCCGACTTTTTCAGGGAATTCAAATCCCATGTCTCAAAATTCGCTCCTGACAAACCCGTCATGCTTGCCACCAACAGCATGGGCGTACTTGACGGTGCAGACGGCTATCCCGCCCTCTTGGAGAATCTTGACATACTCTGCCCTTTCGGTTTCGCAAGGATGCCGGAGGGTGATTTGAGCGGAAAGGAAGCGGCTGAGCTGCTTCAGAAGTTCTGTGACAATGCCGGAGCGCATCTGTGGTTCGACCTTGAGGCTTTCCTTTTCAATCCCGACATGTCTCTTTATCCGAGACCTATAGAAGAAATAATACACGACCTGAATCTTCTCGACAATTTCGAAAAAGTGCTGTGCTACCAGTACCCGGGCGTTTTCAGCGACCCCGAAATGTCCGTCAGAGTCGGTGAAGAGCGGACTGAAACACTTTTCAAAGAATACAGGGAGTACAGAGACTCCCGCAATATTGATAACAACTGAAACAACACCTCACCATGAAAAATGTGCGAATGTCAATCATTCTGGCAGGTATGCTTCTGACAGGGGCATATTCCTGCGCTGACGGGCCGCCTTCTTCGCGCCTTCCTTGAACGCCATGGAGCCTGCAATCTTAAATGCCATTTCAGAGGAGTCGACCTCATGGTA
>CABQAB010000390.1 GCA_902461985.1 uncultured Bacteroidales bacterium
CTGGGGACCGCTCATGGGCATAAAAGTCTATGCAGGACTCCGGTACACCCTCTGGAAGACAAACAATTAAATTACAAAACATTATATGAAAAAGACATTGACAGTCATTTTGACGGCAGCCGCACTTATGGCAGCCGCATCGGCCATTTCATCGGCAACGGAAACCTCATCAGCCGTGGAAATGTCAAAAAAGCCGAAAAAGGAATACAAGACAGTGGTGTTCGAAGCCCATCTTCACTGCAAGAACTGCGTAACCAAGGTCACAGAAAACATATCCTTCGAGAAAGGAGTGAAAGACCTCAAGGTGGACCTGGAGCAGAAAAGAATCACCATCACCTACGATGACAGCAAGACTTCTGTGGAAAAGCTCGCCGCAGCCATAGAAAAACTCGGTTATGAGACAAAAGTCATAAAGTAGGAGAAAATACTGAGCATTTTAGAGGATGATGCTCGATATTATATGAAGATTCCTTAACTTTGCAGTCCCGAAGTGCGTCAGTCTTCGGGACTTTTTTGAGAAAACACGCAAACAATGGCACAGAAACCTTCAATTCCAAAGGGCACACGCGATTTCGGGCCGTCCGAAATGGCTGGACGCAATTATATATTCGACACTATCAGCAAAGTTTTCCGCTCGTACGGATATGCTCCGATTGAAACTCCTGCGATGGAAAACCTATGTACCCTCATGGGCAAATACGGCGACGAGGGGGACAAGCTTCTCTTCCGCATCCTCGACTCAGGCGAGCCTTTCAACGGAATAGACTTCACCCAGTTCGCCATTCCGACAGAAGACGGGGAGAAGCCTATGTACAACTGCAGGGCCATCACCGGCAAAGTATGCGAAAAAGGGCTCAGGTATGACCTGACCGTACCGTTCGCGAGATTCGTCGTACAGCATCAGAACGAAATTTCATTCCCGTTCAAACGCTATCAGATCCAGCCGGTGTGGCGTGCCGACAGACCTCAGAAAGGCCGTTACCGCGAATTCTATCAGTGCGATGCGGATGTCATAGGATCAACTTCCCAGCTCAACGAACTGGAACTTGTCCAGATTGTGGACAGGGTTTTCGGTCTGTTCGGCATCAGGGTTCTCATAAAAATCAACAACAGGAAGGTGCTGACAGGTCTTTCGGAGATATGCGGTTTTCCGGACAAGGTGACTGACATTACCGTTGCCATCGACAAGATAGACAAAATCGGTCTCGAAGCCGTCGAGAACGAGATGGAGGAAAGGGGGCTGACGCCAGAAGCAATCAAGGTAATAGAGCCTGTGCTGCAAATGAAAGGGAGCACGGCCGGGAAACTGGAACTGATGAAGTCTCTTTTCAACGGAAGTTCGGCTTCGGGAATAGTTTCGGAAACGGGTCTCAAAGGAATTGCAGAACTGGAGGAACTTTTCGGATTCATAGAGACTGCAGGCATAGGGCAGGAAGTGGAAATCGACCTCTCGCTTGCCCGCGGACTCAATTATTACACAGGAGCCATTTTTGAAGTGAAGGCTCTCGACTTTGAAATAGGAAGCATCTGCGGAGGAGGACGCTACGACAATCTGACCGGCATATTCGGGCTTCCGGGGATGTCGGGAGTGGGCATATCGTTCGGT
>CABQAB010000391.1 GCA_902461985.1 uncultured Bacteroidales bacterium
GATCTACTGAAATCCATAACGGCAGGACCATGCATTTCCTTACCCGTGACAACACCTACGCCTATTTCCGTTATGACGACCATAAGTCGGCGTTCGTGTTCATCAACAATTCGGACGAAGCCAAGACCGTTCCGTGGAGCCATTACGCAGAAATGACGCACGGGCTTCACAACGGCAGAAACGTTATGACGGACGAGGTGGTTGTGCCTGACGATAGCACGATTGTTGCTGCCAAAACGGCTCTGGTGTTAGAGTTTGACAGATAACGATGTTGGAAAAGTCATATAGAATCCCGTCAGTCTCTGCTCCCCAAGGGGCGGAGACTGTTCTTCTTCATACCTGCTGTGCACCCTGTTCGTCGGCAATCATCGAATGTCTGCTGCATAACGGGATCCGTCCTACCATTTATTATTGCAATCCCAATATCTTTCCGGAAGAAGAATATCTTATCCGTAAAAATGAATGTACGCGTTATGCCGAGGCTTTGGGATTGGACATAGTGGATGCCGATTATGACCACGGGGACTGGATAGAGTGGGTGCGGACGGCTGCTGCGGAGGACGGCTGCGCGGACATAGCCGCGGAACGGGAGAGGGGAGGACGCTGCCTCGAATGTTTCAGATACAGGCTTCTGAAATCGGCTGAATATGCCGCCTCTCATGGTTTTCCGGTATTGACGACAACTCTTGCTTCTTCGCGCTGGAAATCATTGGAGCAAATCAACAGGGCCGGGCTTTGGGCTGTGGGGCAGGTCAAGGAGAACGCTCCTTTGTGGTGGGACAGGAACTGGAGGAAAGAGGGCCTTCAGGAAAGGCGCAACCTGCTCATCAGGGAATACGGTTTCTATAACCAGACCTGGTGCGGCTGCGAATTTTCAGCTCGTAAGGCGGACAAGTGAGGAGAAGGGAGTTGCCTTTCGGCAATGACCGACAGACGATACGCAGTCCAACGCAGCAGATTGACCGTTATCACATGCCGCTATAGTTTCTCGATTTTCAATTGGTGAATGTCGTAGCAAGTCTCCTTCAGACACAGGAAAAGCGTGACTGTGAACAGCGTGCCGCCGGCCTTGAGGTTGCCCACCGCATATTTCACGTTCCCGTGCGCGGCTTTGTTAGTCACTTCAAAAGAATTGGGAGTGTAAGACTCATAGAAAGCCTTCAGAATCTGTTTTGCCTGAGAGCGTGAGCAGGTGTTGGATTCGCCGAGAATGACAATCTCTATACTTGCCGAGAACCATGCCGCCAGCTTGTCCACGTCCCCGTTGCCGAGATATCTGGCAATGGAACTGAGTTCATCCGGCCCCTGCGTTTTCATGTTTGCCACAGGTACTGCAGACTGAGCCGCCGCCTCGTTGCCGGTGAAAGCCGCAACCAACGGAAGAATCATGAATACTTGTGTCAAGCCGGAAATTCTCATGTTGCATTAAAAACCGCCGCTACCGACAGCAAATATTAAGCCATCCATGTCAGTCGCCAGCAACAGATAAAGTAGCCTCGAACAGCCGATAAATAAAAACCGCTTTTTTGAAAGAGACCGACTAAAAAGTCCTGAAATTGTCATTTCGACTAAGCGAAGCGCATGGAGAAATCTTCTGAAAGAATTG
>CABQAB010000392.1 GCA_902461985.1 uncultured Bacteroidales bacterium
TCCCGTTTGTCGCGTGTGTGGCAGCCTGCAGCGTAAAAGACTCCGGTTCCGACCGGGACTCCTCACAGCCGACCGCCCCTTCGTTCAGGCAGAAGGCCAGACAGGATTATGCTTTGGCAAACCCAAACACGATTGAAGCCAAGAATGTCTATTTCCTCTCGCTCGTAAACGCCAGCGCGGAACTCACAGACGCAATTGCCGGCGACGTGGAACTGGCGGCACTGTCGAAGAAGAAATACGAAGAGTTCAAGGCCGCTTCCACCCTGAAGGACAAGATTGCATCGGCAGTGTTTTCCAATGCCGAAATCACGGCTGCGGGGAAAAGGATTTCGGCACTCTGGGCGGAGGACAACGCTTTTGACCGTCTTGCAATCGACCATCTTTCTCCATCAGGATGCTACATTTCAAACAAAAGCAACACTGTCCCGAGTTTCCTTGAAGGCGTCTGGGCCACCGATGCTGCGGCGCTCAACACCATCAACAGGATTTTCGGTGACGGCAGCCAGGCCGCCCACTGCGACGACGACAGGCGTACCGCAAGCGACCGGGAGGTGCTGGACGCCCTGAAAGAAGTGGAGGAAAGAGTGAATGTCGGGTCGCCGTTCTATCAGCTTGCACTTGAATGTGCCAAGGCTATGCTTGCAGTGAACGAAAGGGACGGGGAATCCGTAAACTTCGAGCCTTTGAACGAAGGCTGCAACAAGGCCGCTTTCGAGGCTGCAAGTACGATGGAATGGGGCAACTACGAGTACTCGGTAATCATGGTTCCGGGCGCAGGACCTGATGACTATGATACAGCGCTTCACCCGGACGGCAAAATCCGCTGCGACATCGGCTATGGATTGTGGAAGCAGAAACTGGCTCCGTTCATCATGGTTTCCGGAGGCAGAATCCACCCGAGCAAGACAAAGTATTGCGAGGCCTACGAAATGAAGAAATATCTCATGGGCAAGGGTGTACCTGAGTCGGCCATCATCATGGAGCCTCACGCACGCCACACTCCGACCAACGTGCGCAACATGGTGCGCGTAATGTTCCGCATGGGTATTCCTATGGATATGGGCGGCATAGTCGCATGCACGGCAGGAGTAATCAGCGGCACTTTCCAGAATCAGGCATTCATGAACCGCTGCATAAATGAATACGGTTTCCTCCCGGTATCATTCGGAAAGACCGTAACCTCAGAGGCGATTACGTTCTATCCGAGAACAGACTGCCTGAACATCTTTTCCAAGGATCCTTTAGACCCTTGATTGGCAACACAGTCCAGATTTTTACACAAAAAATACATAATATACCACTATTATGAAAAAAACAAATTACCTGCTCCTCGCTGCAATGACATTCCTGTCAGCCATAGGGATTACTGCCTGCAACGAAGAGAGCACTCCCCCGGCGGAACCAATCGTCACCGAGGTAAACCCGACGTCGGTCAAGGTTGGCAGACAGATTCTGATTAACGGAAGGAACTTCAGTGCCACGACCGGCGAAAACAAAGTCTCAATCAACGGCATCGGCTGCACGGTGAATTTCGCCACCACATACCAGATGATAGTT
>CABQAB010000393.1 GCA_902461985.1 uncultured Bacteroidales bacterium
GGCGGGGCAGTTCCTTCATACCCAAGGCGTCCCTCAGCTCCTCCATGACTTTCATCCTGAAACTGTCCGGGTCTGTCAGTTCGCGCTGTTTCATGGCGTTGAACTTCATCTCCCTTGCGTTTTTCGCGCTCAGTTCCAGCAGCGCCAGTTTTTCTCCACGCACCGGAATCCTGAACTCCACACCGTCGATTTCCACGTCGGGCATGAACGGCACAATCACTTCGGAAGACAGCCGGCCGAATATCGACTCTATCTCCCCTATGAACGTTCCGAGCACGGTTGCCTGCTCCTCTTCGATATTCATCTTGAATCCCAAATTCAGGGACTGTATGATGGCTCCGTCCACTATCCTGAGGAAGTTTCCGAATGCCTCCGACTGGTCAAGCACAAGTGAAAACACATCGCAGCTTCCACCGTTTGCGCTCTGTATCAACGACTTGCTGTAATGTTTGTCCAAGGCTTGCATCTTTTCCTTGTACACTTGAGCCGCCTCGAAATCCATTTTCTCGGCCGCTTCTGTCATCAGAGTCCTGTAATGCGCAATCAGCTCCCGTCCGCCCCCTTTGAGCAGACGCTCTATTTCAGCTATGTTGTCGTTGTACTCTTTTTCGGATATGCCACCGCAGCAGCACCCGCGGCACTTTCCTATGTGGAAGTTGAGGCACGGGCGCATCTTTTTCCGCAGAATGGTCTCCGAGGTGATTCTGTTGTTGCAGTTCCTCAGCGGATAGATGTTCCGGAACAGTTCTATCAGGGTTCTGGCGTGTGTGACGTTCGAATACGGGCCGAAATATTTTGACCCGTCCTTGACCACGCGCCTTGTGAGGAATACTTTCGGAAACGGGTCGTTGCTGATGCATATCCACGGATAGGTCTTGGAGTCTTTCAGCAGTATGTTGTATTTCGGCTTGTACTGTTTGATGAGATTGTTTTCGAGCAGAAGGGCATCGGCCTCGTTCTCCACGACCGAGTACTGGGCATCGGCTATCTTGGAGACCATTATCGCCGTCTTCCGGGTCAGTTTTTCAGCGGGTACGAAATATTGTGCGACCCTTTTGTGCAGGTCTTTCGCCTTTCCGACATATATTACGTTCCCTTCCGCATCGTAGTAGCGGTACACCCCGCTCTGATGTGGAAACAAGGCTATCTTTTCCCTGACCGTCATCTTCTTGTCCATGCTCTCGTCCATTGTCAAGACTTGGCAACCGCCCGTTTTTACACCTTTTCAAGATTAACGGACACTGCAAAATTACACCTTTTCAAGACTTATCAAAAATATTCGGGCAATTCTCTCTGATTTTATCGCAAACTCCCGACAAGAATCTTCCTTCCATTGTTGTGTCTCTGCGCGAAACTGCCTACCTTCGCGTGCAAATTTGAAAGTTATGGACAAAAAGAATTTACCGGGACTGTTTGACTGGTTCCTCATAGCAGGAGTAATCGTGTGCAATGTCATCTATTCCCTCTCGGTGGCGGAATTTGACGTATTAGGCTTCATAGCTGCGGTGGCAGGCATACTCTGCGTGGTGCTGGCGGCTAAGGGCAATATCTGGA